>JBOGIN010000888.1:0-6367 GCA_050742275.1 Vicinamibacteraceae bacterium | reverse complement strand
CCCCCTGGTGGCACGCCGTGCAACCGTGGCTCTGGAACAGCTCATAGCCGCGCCGCTCATCCCGCGTAATGGCGTCCTCCTCACCTCGCAAGTAACGATCGAAGCGTGCGTTTGGCGTGACCAACGTACGCTCGAACCGAGCGATCGCATCGAGCACATCGGCACGTCGCGGCTCCCTGCCATAGATTCGAGCGAACGCGGCGGCGTACGACGAGGTGCCGCGGAGCTCTGCAATCAGCTGCCGCCAGGAGGTGTTCATGAGCCTCGGGTCGAGCAGCACCGCCTCCGCCTGCTCTTCGAGCGTTCGGAAGTTCCCACGCCAGTTGAGGCGGAAGCTCAGCGACGCGTTGAAGACGGTGGGGACGTTGAAAGGGAGCAGGTGGCCGTCCGCACCGCGCGTGCGGAGACGACCGTGATCGCCACCTTGCGCGAGCAGATGACACGAGCTGCACGCCGTGCGCTTGCCGCCTGACAAGCGCACGTCATTGAAGAGCTTCTCCCCCAGCTGTGCTTTGCCATCATGGGATGGCACGGCTGCGTGAACCGGCGCAACGGGCTCGTGAATCGCGGGCTCGGGCGATGGCTGCGCGGCGATCCTCAGCGATGCCAGGAGACAGCCCAGCAGAAGGATCGACGCCACGGTGAAGCTCAACGAGCTGCGCATGCTAACATCCGACCGAACGGTCGTCCTCCCTCATCGAGCATCGCGGCATCATCGAAGCTCGGCTGCACCGCGTTGATATTCTTTCTAGCGACCAACCTTTTAGGGTAGGGCAAGGCGGTCTTCAGTGGAAGTGGGGGCTCTCGTGAGGCACGTTCTCGCCGTCGACGACGACCCGGCGATGCGGTCGATGATCGCCGAGTACCTCAACGGCGAAGGCTTCAAGGTCAGCACGGCCTCGACGAGCCGCGAGATGATGTGTCTGCTCGCCGAAGGCGACGTCGATCTCGTTCTGCTGGACCTCAAGCTGGCCCACGAAGACGGTTTGGATCTCGTTCGCGAGATCAGGAGCCGCTCCGATCTGCCCATCATCGTGCTGACCGGACATCGCCGTGAAGCCATCGATCGGGTTGTTGGGCTCGAGGTGGGAGCAGACGACTATGTCACGAAGCCGTTCAGCCTACGTGAGCTGCTCGCACGCGTCCGAGCCGTGCTGAGACGATCCGCATCCGCCGGGAGCCAGCGCCAGCCGAGACGTGACGGCAAGCGGCGGTATCGATTCGCCGGCTGGCAGCTCGACGAGCAGGTGCGCCGGCTCTCGTCACCAGCGGGAGAAGTGATCGCGCTGACGAGGAGCGAGTTCGGCCTGCTGATGGCGTTCTTGAAGTCGCCGCAGCAGGTGTTGAGCCGTGAGCAGTTGCTCGCGGCGAGCCGCTTGCACGCGGAGGATGTCTACGATCGAAGCGTGGACGTTCAGATTCTCCGCCTTCGCCGTAAGCTGGAAGCCGACGCGAGCGACCCAGAACTGATCAAGACGGAGCGGGGCGTCGGCTACATCCTCACCGTCCCCGTGGATGTCGCGTAGCACGCGCGCGGCCTACAGGCCGCGCGTGCGAGGGTCTGATTATCTCGGAAACCGTGGTGCCCTCTTGATCTCCTCAATCTGCTGGTTGTGCCTGAGATTGTGCAACGGAATGTAGAGGAGCCACTGATACCCGTTCAAGGGCCCGAAGAACGGGTTGGGGAACGTGTGCTCGTGCATTGGGGCGTCGCTCTCGCGGGCGAACGCGAGGGTCTGCGCGCGCGCCTCTTCATAGGCGGCCAGCATTTCAGCGCGCGAGCGGACTTCCCGCGGCACGAGAAACTCCGGCGAGGGCGCTCTCTGAGATCGATCGGCGAGCGCCGCTTCCAATATCGCCGTGCGATCGGCAGTGCGAGCCTCCCAGTCGGGATCCGGTGGGCTCGCGAGCATCCGTTGAATCGTGTCGAACAGCACCGTTTCGGTCACCAGAAGATGCGCAGCCACCTCACCGAGAGACCAGCAATCCTGCGCCGTGTGACATCCCCATTGTGCCGGCGTGACACCCTCCAGGGCTTCGAAGAACTGCCGTTCCGATCGTTCCAGCAGTGAGACGACTTTCTCGCGGTCGGTCTGAGTCATACCGAGGTTTACTCCCATCATGAGAAAGCTGACGTCAAGCGAGACGCCGCGTCGCACGCGCGCTGAGCGCGTAGCCGCCAACCAAGAGCAGGGTTCCGATCACCCACGGCAGGCGGCCGGCATCGAGATCCACGCCAGCATACGTTTGGAGCGCGAACAGCATCGTCTGTGTCGCGGGCGCGAGGTTGAGCGGCCTGTCGAGAAAGCGCAAGACGTCCACCCAATTCGGCAGCAGAATCGCCAGCGTGAGCAGCCCCGCGCCGGCCGCCGCCAACGATCCGCCGATCCGACGACGCCATGCATCCGGCGTGCGCGCCGCCAGCATCGCGTACGCCGTCCACAGCAGCATTGCCAGCAAGATCGTCAGCACGCTCACGCGGAAGAGCGGCACGATCCAGAACCAGTACCAGAACGCCACCGGCCCGCGGTATGCGACGAGCGCGAGTAGGACGATCAGGCCAGGCATCAACGGCCCCACGACGGCGACCAGCAAGCGCCCGCGTCCTTCGCGGCCGGCGATGCCGATTGCCGTGGTCTCGAACGTGACCCCGATGACACCAATCAAGAGCAGTGAGCGAGCACCAACCGACACCGAGGCAAAGCCGGTCAGCGCGGAGACGAGGAACCCGACGAGCACCAAGCCGAAGGCAGCCACGGCAATCGACGAGGGCAGGTCCCGCGGCTCGCGCGCCAGCCGCCATGGCGTGACCGCTGTCGTCCAGGCAACATGCCCCACTCGCGCGAGCCAGGCTCTCCCGGCTCGTTTACGGCGTGTCCGCCCGAGCGGGCTTCCAACCGCAAGCAGAACGACGATCGTGATCAGCAGCCCAGCGGCGGCACGCTGCGTCCAGACGGCTCGCTCCGCGAAGGTGACTGCCTGGATAGACGAGGCGAGATCGAACGCCGGAAAGTCTCGATCGTCGCCGAAGCGTTCGACGTGCCTGGCGGCCGCAGCCTCGAACCGTCTCCGGCCGTCGGCCCACGCGCCCCAGGCAGCGCGGTCGCCGGTGTCTATCCAGCGATAGTAGCTGAGAAATGCTTGCCGCCACGCCGCCAACACGTCGAACAGCGTCTCCTGGTACTCGAGCGAGCGAAGCGCGTCCTCGCACACGGCGGCGCACGAATCGGGACCGGCGCTTCCAAGCGCGTGCTGCAACTGGCGGCGTGCCTGCCGCACATCGGCGGCCGCTGCCTGCCCCTCCTCGATGGCGGCTCCGACGTCTCGACGCGTGCCACGATACACGATGCTCAGGAGGCTGTGCCAACCGCCGACCATGTCCCATTCGAAGATCCACATCAGGGGCGGAAGCTCGAGCCCCGGCACGCGCACCTCGCGCTCGGCGAACGGGCGGATGTAGAAGCCTTCGAGAACCGCCTTTCGTGTCCGAATCAACAGGCTCGTCACGGCGCTGGCCACCTGCGGATCGCCGCCGAACGTCACCGCCGCCCATTGCCGCACGAGCTGGCGCACGTCGGTGTCTGGCGCAACCGCCAAGCGCGAGGCGACGAAGACATTAGCGTCGGTCCACCGCCAGAACCCATGCAGTGGATAGAGCGAACGCGGTCCCGCACGCAGCGGTCCGCCGAACTGCGGCCAGACGTACGTGCCCACGATCAGCGGATTGATCGCCGTGAGGGTCCGCAACGCGCGCGCGTACTCCTCGCCGAGGAAGTTCGGGAACGCGCCAGAGCCTTCGAACTCCGGTCTTGCCTGCAGCTCGATGACACGGCGATGGCGCCCCCCGGCAAGCGTCGGGTTGAGCGGCAGGTAACTGAAGAAATCGCCGGCCGTGTACTTCGTCGATACGATCAACGCCGGCGAGTCGATCTCACCGAGCACCGCCTCGTAGACGGTCGGATCGACATGCAGACGACCGAGCTCGCCGACGCCGACCGACCAGGTGCGAAGCACGAGGGTCTTGCCGTGCGCCTCGAAGACCGGCAGCAGCGCCCGGAGCATCGCCTGGAGGCTGGCGGCGTCTCGCAGGGCCATCTCGCTTCGATAGGGCCAATCCCCGGTGTTGTAGAGGCTGCCGCCTTCGCCAACGCGGATCACCAGGCCGGCGATGGAGGGCAGCCGGTCGAACAGCTCTTCGAGCCCCGCCCGATACACCGCCCACACGGCGGGGTTCGACGCGTCGATGCCCACCGGGCTCGAATCCGGCACCAATGCGCGCAGATGGCGATGCAGGGACGGTGTCAACGCCAACATGTCGGTGCCGAGGAACGGCCGCATGCCGTGTTGATTCGTCCATTCGAGGAGCGGACCAAGATAGCGGCGCACCACTCGGTGCCGAGCTCGAAACGGACTGTCGGCGCCGTAGATGGGATGACCGGTGCGTGCCGCGCTGACGCGATCGAAGTCAACGAGCTCCAGGAGGAGAGGAATGACGATGGCGTTGTTGCCGTACGTGCGCATGCGCTCGACGTAGGTGCGCCACTGACGATCGACACGCCTGAAGGCCGCCTCGTCTACGTATGGGGCGTCTTCGAGAATGACCTCCCTGAAGACTCTGAGGTCGTGCGAGTAGTCCTTGCCCCAGTCGCCAGCGAGTGGAATGCCGACGCCGCCGCTGTCGACGAGCCGCAGCGCGAGCGGCTGCCGAGAGGGCGGTTCGGTGCTGGCGGTCGCGGCGCGCGCCCGCGCGGCGACCGGATCCGGCGGCCGCGGCTGGACCTCGATCTCGTAGAGCGACTCGAAGGCCAGCGCGGCCGAAAGCGCCAGGAGGATCTGGATGAGGCCGAGCGCGAGCAGCTTCGCGCGAGACATGCTTGTGTAACGGGCTATGTAACCATCCCGTAACGGTGACCGCGGACGAAACGTTTATCGTAACCGGAAAAGCGCTATCCTCAGAGGCGACCGCATGCCGAATGCTGCCGAACGAGAACCTCTCGTCGTGGCCGGTCGCGAGGTGACCGTCTCCAACCCGCGCAAGGTGCTGTTCCCGGATGCCGGCGTGACGAAGCTGGACCTCGTCCGCTACTACCTCGCCGTCGCGGACGGCGCGCTAGGAGCGGCCGGCGGCCGGCCCAACGTGCTCGTCCGTTATCCGAACGGCATCGACGGAGAGTTCTTCTATCAGAAGCGGGCGCCGCAGTCGCGGCCAGACTGGATAGAGGTCGTCGCGCTGAAGTTCCCGTCGGGTCGCAACGCCGAAGAGGTCGTGCCGCGCGACGCCGCCGCGCTCGTGTGGATGGCCAACCTCGCCTGCCTCGAGCTGCACCCGCATGCCGTGCGCGCGGACGATCTCGATCATCCAGACGAGCTGCGCGTCGATCTCGACCCGGTGCCCGGCGTCCCGTGGACGCAGATCCGCGAGGTCGCGCGGGTCGTGCAGGCGACGCTGGACGACTTTGGCCTGATTGGGTGGCCGAAGACGTCCGGCTCGCGCGGCATGCACCTCTACGTGCGTATCGAGCGGCACTGGACGTTCGATGAGGTGCGGCGTGCCGCGCTCGCGCTGGCGCGCGAGGTCGAGCGGCGCGCGCCAAGCCTCGCGACCAGCAAATGGTGGAAGGAAGAGCGGCACGGCGTCTTCATCGACTACAACCAGAACGCGAAGGACCGCACGGTGGCTGGCGCGTACTCCGTGCGGCCGACCGCCGACGCGCGCGTCTCGGCCCCGCTCGCGTGGGACGAGGTCGATGCGTGCGAGCCGCAGGACTTCACGCTGCGTACGATGCCCGCTCGGTTTGCCGAGCTCGGCCATCGCCATGCCGACATGGAGCGGCGTCCCTGCTCGCTGCTGCGCCTGCTGGATCTCGCCACGCGTCACGAGAAGGAGGGGCTCGGCGACGCGCCCTGGCCGCCGCACTATCGCAAGCAGCGCGGGGAGCCACCGCGGGTGCAGCCATCCAAGCGGCGGCGCGCGGAGGCGTATCCGCTGATCGAGATCGGCCGCGCCCAGCGCAAGGAAGAAGCGCTGGCCGGCCTCGAGCGCTGGCGCGTGCGCCATCCCGAGGCGGCCGCGCATCTCGCGCCCGCTGACGAGCTCGTGGACGCGATGCGCGGCCGCTATCAGACCTGGACACGCGTCCGCGTGAACCTGCAGCACGTCCCGGTGGAGCTGCGCCCGCCGCAGGAAGCGCTCGATCCGGATTCCGCCGAGACCGGCTGGCCCGAATGGACGGACGAGGAGCGCACCGCGTGGAAGAAGCGGCAGAACGAGCGCAGGCAGCAGGCGTCCGCCGGCGGCGCCGATGCGGCCGGCGCCGATCCCATCAAGACGAGGGCCGCGCCGCGCCGAAAATCTTCTCGAGCTCGT
>JBOGIN010000887.1:0-3037 GCA_050742275.1 Vicinamibacteraceae bacterium | reverse complement strand
TCGCTACACCTCTTGTATCCACGGGCGCTACTGATTCAGCTGATACAGGGCGCTACTGCTTTGACCACACCGCCAGCTCATAACCGTCCGGATCGAGAAAGTGGAAGCGCCGCCCCCCAGGAAAGTCGAAGATTGGTTTCGAGATGCGGCCCCCAGCCGCCTCGACTCGATGCTGCGTGCCGATGAGGTCATCAGCATACAAGATGACCAGCGGACCTCCGGGCATCGGCTTGCCGTTCGTCGTGAATCCCCCAGTGAGCCGACCATCGGCGAACTCGCAGTAGGTGGGCCCGTAGTCCTTGAACGTCCACCCAAAGGCTTTTCCATAGAACGCCTTCGAGCTCTCGATGTCGGTCACGTTCATCTCGATGTAGTCGATTCGCCGATCGTTTGTGGACTCGGTCATGAGCGCATCCTCCATTAGAGCGACCTCAACGTGCGAGAAAGGCGTCAGAGCTCAGAGTGTCTCTCACCGTCCAAACAGACGTCTTGAACGAATCGGACATCGACGGCCGCGGCGCTTGCGCTCGTGGAGAGACGACGCGGTCCGTCAGCGCGTCTAGAAGCTGTATCGAAGGGCGAGCCGAATCTGGCGTTCCGAAAATGCGTTGTGCAGGCTGAAGATGCGCATGAAATCGCCGCTCGTGATGTCCCCGTCCGGGCTCCCGAACTTCGGTGTATCTGTCACGTTGGTCGCCTCGATCCGCGCTTCGAGGCGGTGAGGCCCCCCGAGCGGGAAGGTTCGAAACACCGAGAGATCCAGATTCCAGCCGCCAGGACCGCGGAACTGGTTGGGTCCCGTATTCCCGAACCGCACGCCTTCCGGCTGCGCCCACGCACTCGGGTCGTAGTACACGCCGTCAGCGCCAATCTCGCCGACCTCGGTGACAGGACCGACCAGGTCCGCCGTCTGCAGGTTGCCGGGCGTATCGAGATCGGTGCCGTCGGCTGTGATTGTGAACGGGGTGCCGGCGAAGGCCATGAAAACACCGTTCACCTGCCAATCACTGATGAGGGTCTTGACAGGGTTCTGCCGGATCCCGGAGCTCTGCCACGGCAGTTGGTAGACAAAGGCCATCGTGAAGGTGTGCGGCCGGCTGCCGCCGGCCGGCATCCAGTTGCGCGCCTGTGCCTCCGGTGTGGGCAGCTCATACTGCCGGCCGGCCCCGTACACCGAGCCCGAGGCGCTGGTGCCGCGCGACCAGGAGCTGCTGTACGTGTAGTGCCCCTTGAGCAACAGCCCGTCGGTGAACGGCCGCGTGATGCCCACCTGCAGCGCGTCGTAGTCGGTCTTCGCGTAGGGCGTAAAGATCGTGATCGGCAACTGCCGTTCGTGCGAGAGGAGGTACGGGCGGTCCAGCCCGCCCCCGCCCAGCGTCTGTGCGTTGTTGATGTTGATCGGCGTCAAGCCGCCCCGCACGCGATTGCTCACATATGCCACGTCGAGCGAGAGATCGAGCGGCAGGCGTCGCTCGATCGCCACGTTCCACGAGTGTGTCTTGCCGCGGTCGGTCGAGTCCGGAACGGCGGTATGCATGCCGATGGTGTTTGGCAACGGCACGCGGCCATCGCTCACGTCGGGCGGCACGAGCAGCGGGATCCCCTGATCCAGCGTGCCGTACCAGCCGAACGTGGCGCGCTCCGCCGGAGTACGGTGATCCGAGTTGAGCACGAGGGGATAGCTCTGGTACCCGTAGAACGCGAGCTCGCCTGACATGCCCTGCGCGTCGTAGGTCAGACCATAGCCGCTTCGGACGACCGTCTTGTCATTCAGGCGATAGACCACGCCGATCCGTGGCGCGAAGGCGTCCTTCGGCGCCACCAGGCCCATGTTCTCCGGATTTCCGCCCACGCCGCCGATCAGCACATCGAGCGTGTTCAGATCGAGCATCTCGATCTGGCGGTTCGCGCGGCGCATGATCGGGTAGTACTCCCAGCGCAGGCCCAGATCGAGCGTGAGCTTCGGCGTCACCGTCCACCGGTCGCGAACATACAGCGCGTGCTGCCACTCGTTGGCCGTGAAGTTCTCATATTGCAGTCCCTTCACCGCGCTATCCACGAGACCCAGTAGAAACGCCGCGTACGTGTTGTAGAAGTTGGCCGTCTGCGAGCCTGTCCCGAACGCCCGCGTCGCATTGCTGGCAAATACGAACTGGCCGCGAGGGTTGGCCCGCGAAGGCTGCCAGTCATCGAGGGTCAGGTGGTTGAGGAAGTACCCGGCTTTCACCTCGTGCCGGCCGGCAACCTTCGTGATGTTCGTGGTGAACGACTGAGATCCCTCGTCTCGATAGATTGGGCTCCACGCTGGCGTGCTCCCAAGCGGCGTGAACCCCGTGGAGAGCTGCGGCATGCCCGCATAGCGGGGATCGCCGGCGCCTTGATCGTTCGTGCCAGGAATCCCGAGCTCCAGCCCCAGCATGCCCAGGCCGAAGTCGGGCGAGCTGACGAACTGATCGTTGAGCGAGACACCGAGCGAGCTGTCCAGGAGCAGCGTCGGGCTGAGCGTCCAGGTCTGCCCTACTGTGACCTGATAGACCTTCGTATCGCCGCCATCGTCCTCCGCGCTGCCAATCGGGAAGGTAAACAGGTCGTCGACAAGGGCGGTCATGTGGCTCACCTTCCCCCAGATCTGGTGCGCGCTCGTCCGGTTCCAGTTGATCTTCAGGTCGAAGTTATGGCGGTCGGTCGCGACGCGCTGCGTCGTCCGGTAGTTGCTGGTGAGCCCGCCCGCGCCGGTCCCCTCGACGTTGGGCTCCGGATACAGCGCCACGAGCTCCTGGACCATCGGATGCATCCGGTCGCCGGGAATCGTGTCGTCGGGAAACGGCGTCCGCCCCGTGCCCGTCGTCAGATCCCCCGACAGCGGGTCGTAAATCCGCTGGAGCGACCCGTCCGCGTTCACCGCGCGGTTGAAGTCGCCCCGGCGCAGCGCCGCATCCGGCACGTCGAAGAACAGGAACTCCTCGAGCCGGCTGATGTAGCCCTCGTACGAGCCGAAGAAGAAGAGCTGATTGCGGCGGATGGGGCCCCCGAGCGT
>JBOGIN010000886.1:0-1993 GCA_050742275.1 Vicinamibacteraceae bacterium | reverse complement strand
GCCCGGGACGTGGTGTTGTCGGTCTGATTCACGAGTGACGTGTAGCGGCCGTCCCAGTAGTACTCGCCGCGCGCGTAGGGAGGCTGCGTCGAGCCGAAGAAGATGTGCTGATAGGTGTAGCCGCCCTTGAAGGTGTGGGACTTGTACACCTTCGTCAGATTGTTGGTGAGCTGTGTCGTGTTGCTGAAGCGCTCGCTCACGAGCCAGGTCACCGCGCCCAGCCGGTTCAAGCCGCCGATGTTGATCGGCGGGAGACCGCCGTTGCCCGGAACTTGCGGGACGCCCGGAATGCCGAACCGTGCGGGAATGTCGCTCGTGTCGTCGCCAAACGGCGGCACGCGGTAGGTGTGCTCGCGGCTCACGCCGACGCGCGTCTCGTTGATCAGGCTCGGCGAGAACATGTGCGTGTAGCTCACCGCGGCGCCGTGCGTGCGTACGGTCTCGAAGCCCTCGCCGAATTCGCCGCCGTCGGCGAAGCCGTCGAAGGGGCCCGGCCTGACGCGGTCGGCGTCGGTCAAGCTATAGCGTCCGAACAGCCGGTTGCGCTCGCTCAGATTGAAATCGACGCGGCCGTGCACGGCATGCGTCTCGAACTCGTTCTGTCGCGTGGTCACGTAGTTGTCCAACAACCCGGGCTGGTTCGGCTCGGGGTACAGCTCCATCAGCCGGATGGCGTTCGCGTTCAGGCGGTCGCGCGGAATCCGATTGCCGGCGAATGGGTCGCGGACGAAGCCGTTCTCGAGCGCCGGCATTCCCGTCACGGGGTCGATCTGGCCGGCGGCCACCTCGCGCGTCGTCGCCGGGTCGAAGATGGTCCCCAGCGAAAACGTCCGCCCCAGCGAGTCGGGGCCGCGCGTGCCGTCCTGCCCGCTGATGAGATCCGAGAAGTTGGTGAACCCGCTCGCGCGCTGCGCCGCCGTCGGCACGGTCGTCGTCCAGAGGCGACCCTGCTCCGTGTTGGTGCCCTCGTACGATCCAAACCAGAACAGCTTGTTGGCGATGATGGGGCCGCCCGCCGTGGCGCCGTACTGATTCTGGAGGAAGTCCGCCTTTGGTTGATCCGTCGCGTTGGCGAAGAACTCGTTGGCATCCAGCGCGTCGTTGCGATGAAATTCCCAGCCGCTCCCGTGGAACGTGTTGGTGCCCGACTTCATCGACGCATTGAGCACCGCGCCGCCCGCGCGACCGTACTCGGCGCTGAACGAGTTCGTCAGCACCTTGAACTCACTGATGGCGTCGACCGGCGGCAAGACGACGTATGCGGTGCCGTTCAGGAAGTCGACGCTGCTCGTGTTGTTGTCGATCCCATCGAGCAGGTAGCTGTTCTGTGCCGGCCTGGCGCCGTTGGCGGCGAACTGGCCGGCCGCGCGCGCCCCGGGCTGGGCGTGCGTCACGCCCGACGTCAGCCTCGCGAGGTAGGTGAAGTCACGGCCGTTCAGCGGAAGGGTTACCGCGGTTCGGGCGGTGACCGTTTCGCCCACTGAGCCGCTCTGCGTCTGCAGCAGCGGGGTGCCGGCGGTCACATCGACTGTCTCGGCGACGTCCCCCGGGTCCAGCGTGAAGTTCACCTCCGCCTGCTGTTGGATGCGCAGTGCGATGGTGCGTTGCACCGTCTTGAACCCCGGAAACTCCACCTCGATGCGATAGGTGCCGCTTCTCACCGGCGTGAAGACGTAGCTGCCGTCTTCACCAGTTGCCGTGGTCAGGCTGAGGGACGTCTCCTGGTGAACGATGGTGACCGTGGCGCCTGGAAGGACCGACGCGCTCGTGTCGCGGACCGTGCCGAGGATGCTGCCGGTATCGACCTGCGCGGCGGCAGGGATCGGTAGGCTGGCCACGCCGGCCAGGACGAGGAACGTGACGAGTCGCAGCGATGGGCGCATGCGAGCCTCCTCTCTCTCGGGCACGTCTCGCGTGTCCGATCACACACCTATGCGTGTACGTTAACGCAGAACGTCCAGCACTCTATGGCAGGAGGGGGGTGGGCGTCAAG
>JBOGIN010000885.1:0-7593 GCA_050742275.1 Vicinamibacteraceae bacterium | reverse complement strand
ACATGGAGCGGCGTAAGCGCGCGCCGGATCCGACCGCAGCGCTCCTGGCCTGCTACACCGCCGTGCTGAACGAGGTGGCGGCGCGGGCGAGTGGACGTGTGGTCCTTGGCGGGAAGTCGATGGGTGGACGCATGGCGACCGAGCTCGTCGCCACGCAGCGGGACGAGAACCGCGTGAGGGGCATTGTTTTGCTGGGATACCCTCTCCATCCGCCGGGCCGGCCGCAACAGCTCCGCAGCGCCCACCTTCCACACGTTCGCCGGCCGATGCTCTTCGTGCAGGGCACGCGCGACACCTTTGGCACGCCACAAGAGCTGCACGCCGAGCTCGATCGGCTCGCCGTTTCCGGCACCGTCCACACCGTTGCCGACGGCGATCACTCACTGATCGTCAAACGTGCCCGGCCTCAAGAGTCGGTCTGGGAGGAGATCTACGACGTGATTCTCAGGTGGATTGCGCGTCTGTGAGGTACGCCCGAAGAACGGAGACGGCTCTCGTCGTTGGGGCGAAGCCCGCAACACCTCTCTCCCGCCTGAACTGAGGAGTGTCCCCGCTCGCCTCGTGTTCGGGCGGCCCCGAGCGCCGGTCTCCGTTCAACGTCCCCGTACTGGGACCGCCATGCGATCACGTTCACAGGTCGCATAGCGGTCCAAAAAAAATGGGGCGAGCCGCCGCTCGCCCCCTCAACGCAGGGGCCTGGCACTGTGCCCCAGCGAAACCGTTCGCGTGCCTGGGCACGCGGTTCCGATCGCACTACCGCCGAGGTGGCCGGACCTGGCACCACCTCTACTCCTCCCCCACAAGAATGAACGAGCGCGGGCCCGCGCGCTGACTGGCCGATACTGGTGCGGGCTCGCGTCGCCACCATATCTATTAGCAGGCAGCGTGCCACGATCGCCACTCAGACGTTGCGGGCGAAACTTGCTGTGAGGATGAGGGTTATCGAACGCTTGGCGTGTGAGTATCCCGGTCGTGCGCTTCGCGTCATTCAACCGCTTGGATTACAGCGGTCGCCGTGATCGGAGGGATTGAATTCTAGCGGACGCTCAAGGGTTCTCGCGACTCCCTGCAGACGCAGAGACTCGACCGCGCTTACGCGCGCAGCGCACCAATCTCGTCGTAGAGCAGCGCAGAGGCGACGATGCCGTTGTGGAAGTTGCCCAGGTCGAGCTTCTCGTTCGGAGCGTGGGCGTTCTCGTCGGGCAGCCCGACTCCGAAGAGCACGCTTGGCAGGCCCAGCTCTTCCTGGAAGGTGGAGACGACCGGGATGGAGCCGCCCTCCCGCACGAGCACGGGCGCTCGCCCGAAACCTTGCTCGATCGCGCGCGCGCCCGCCTGCACGAACTCGTTGTGTGGATCGCACATCCACGGCTTGCCGCCCTGCATTCGGGTCACGGCGACTTCGGCGGTCTTCGGCGCGATCCGCTTCACGTACGCCTCGAAGAGATCGCCAATCTTCTGCGGGTCTTGATCGGGGACGAGGCGCATGCTGACCTTGGCCATGGCTCGCGCAGGGAGGACGGTCTTGGCGCCTTCACCTGTAAAGCCCGAGAGCAATCCGTTGATCTCGAAGGTCGGCCGCGCCCACACGCGCTCCAGCGTCGAATACCCTGGTTCGCCAAACAACTTCGAAATGCCGAGCTCCTTCCGGTACTTCTTCTCGTTGAACGGCAGCTTCGCGAACTCTGCTCGCTCCTCGTCGGTGAGCGGACGGACTTCGTCATAGAAGCCGGGGATCTTGATGCGGCCGGCCTTGTCCTTGAACTGCGTCAAGATCAGCGCTAGTACTTGCCCTGGGTTCGCGATCGCACCGCCGTACATTCCCGAGTGCAGGTCGGTCTTGGTCGTCGTGACATCGATCTGGAAGTAGCAAAGACCACGCAGCCCGTAGCACATCGACGGCACGCCGCGGTCGAACATCGTCGAGTCGGAGATGACCACGACGTTGGCCGCGAGCTCGCTCTTGTGCGCGCGGACGAAGTCGTCCAGGTTGGCGCTGCCAACCTCCTCTTCCCCTTCGAGGACGAGCTTGATATTGACGGGCAGCTTGCCGTTCCGTGACAGATGGGCCTCGAGGGCCTTGAGGTGCATGAACACCTGCCCTTTGTCGTCGGCTGCGCCCCGCGCGTAGATCTCGCCGTCGCGAATCGTGGCCTCGAACGGAGGCGACTCCCACAGATCGAGCGGATCGACGGGCTGCACGTCGTAGTGACCGTAGAAGAGGATCGTCGGCGCGCCCTCCGCGTGGAGCCAGTCGCCGTAGACGACAGGATTGCCCGGAGTTGGAAACAGCTTGACGTTCTCGAGCCCGATTCGCGTCATCTCATCGGCCGCCCAGGAGGCTGCCCGCTTGACGTCTTCCTGGTGCTCGGGCAACGCGCTGATGCTTGGAATGGCGAGAAACTGCTTGAGCTCCTCGAGGAATCGGTCGCGGTTGGCGTGAATGAAATCGACGACGGGATTCATGGCTGGTACTGTAGCGCAGGCCCGAGACCCTGCCAATAGTGCGGGCTTGTCCGCAAGGGGTGCAGCGAGGGCCATGAGAGCCTGTGAAGAATTCAGGTAGGGGCCGCTTTAGGCGGCCCCTGACGGCGCGAGCTCGGGCCCTATCGGCCATGTAGGTCCGGCCCTGTAGGTCCGCCTAAAGGCGGACCCCACGAATTCATTCACACGCTCATGAGGCCCCTCGAGGGAGCCGCACCCGGAATCAAAACTCCAGACGCAGGGCGAACTGCATGATCCGGGGATCCCCGGCCAGGGTTTGGATCGTCCCCACCGTGCTGCTGTCGATGTCGCCCACCGGGTTCCCGAAATTGGCACGGTTGAACAGATTGAACACGTCCCATCGCAGCGTGGCTGCGAGGCCGCTCGAGAGGGCAATTCGCCGCTGCAGGCTCAAATCGAACGTGACCCACCCAGGCCCGCGCATCGGGTTCCGGCCGGCGTTGCCGAACGTACCGGAGGAGACGGCTTCGAACGCGCTCAGGTCGAACCAGTCGTTCACGTCGTGCGCATCGTTCCCCTCCCGGACGCGGTTTGGGAGGCCGGTCGTGCCTGGCCCGACGTTGTTGGTGCCCTGCGTGACGGTGAACGGGCGGCCGGAGTGCGCCGTGTAGATCCCGCTGGCGAGCCACCCGCCCAGCACCGCGCCGGATAGGCCGCTCGTCGCCCACCGCTTCCCGGGCCCGAACGGCAGCTCGGCAACGAACGCGCCGACCACGCGATGCCGCACGTCGAAGTCGCTCGGCCCCTCCCAGGCGTCGAGATCGCGGCTGTTCTGCGGCCGGCCAGAGGAGGCCGCCAGATGCTCCGGCGCCTGGTCGGTCGACTCCGCCAGCGTGTACGCCACGCGATAGCTGTACCCGTTCTCGAAGCGCTTCTCGAGCGTGAGGTCCATGCCACGGTAGCTGGACGTTCCCGAAGGGTCACGCCACTGGATGTGCCCGAAGTCGGGGTAGGGCAGCGCGCCGAGCGCGTCGGCCGCCCCGGGCGAGCTCGGAAGCGGCTGGTTCAAGTTGCGAAGCACCGCCAGGTTGCGACCCACCGCGCCCGTCACGTCCACCGACAGCACGAAGGCATCGCCCAGCTGCCGCTCCACGCCGCCGCCGAACTGGTTCACCATGGCCCGGCGGCCTTCAGGGTCGGCCGTGCGCAGGATCAGCCGCTGCAGATTCACGTTGCCTGGGTCGAGAAAGTTCTCGGGGAAGCCGTTCCGCAGCAAGAAGACCGGCACGTTGCCGTCTGGCGCCTGCGTGTCGATGTTCAACAGCCCGGGCGGGTTCAACGCCAGCTGATCCTCGGATCCAATGCGGTCGAACATGTTGTGGAAGACGCCGTAGCCGCCTCGCACGATCGTGCGGTCGTTCCACCGATAGACGACGCCCACCCGCGGCGCGAAGTTGTTCCTGTCGGGCTCGACGAGCGCGCGCTCCTCGAGCGACCCATCACCGGCAAACACCAGCGTCCCAGTCGCCGCGTCGAAGTTGGTCATTCGATTCTCGGCTTCGTACGCCGGCGTGATGAAGTCGTACCTCAAGCCGAGGTTCAGCGTGAGATCGTCACGCAGCTTCCAGTCGTCCTGAACGAAGAAGGAGGTCGCCCACAGCCGTTGATCGACGATGTGGACGTTGGCGAGCTGCGCGGCGCGGACGTAGCCAAGCATGAAGTCCGCCAGCGCCTCCCCGGTGAACTGACCGTTGAACGAGACGTTGCCGCGCGTCGCGGGGATGTCCATGTACTCGTTCCGCATCGGGGCCATGATGTCGACGCCGAACTTCCACTGATGCCGCCCCTTCAGCCAGGAGAGGGTGCTCAGGTACTCGAATTGATCGGTGTGCTGGAACTTTGGCATGAAGTTCGGAGAGCCGAGGCGGCTATGGCCGCTGATGTCGACGCCCACGATGCCGCCGGCCACCCGTGGATCCGGTGGCACGCCCTTGAAGCCAATCTGGCCCATCGCGTCTTGCCCAAAGGGATCCTGCAGGCCGTCGGAGATAGCCCGCGACCACGAGAAGCGCGCCTCGTTCACCAGCGCGGCGCCGAGCACCTTCGTCCAGCCCGCCACGAGGCCGTGCGCGGTCATGTCCTGCCGGCCCCAGGCCGACGTGGACGTACCGTCCACGACGCCACCGATGAAGCCAGGCACGTAGCGGAACCGGTCGGTATAGATGTAGCGCGCAAACACATTGTCCGCTGCGCCGAGTCGCAGGTCGACGCGGCCGAGATACCGATCGCTCCGGTCTTCCACGTTCGGCTGCCGCAGGAAGTTGTTCGTCTGGTCGGTGGTGGTATTCGGCAGTGGGACCAAATCGAGAATGTTCGCGGCAACCGGGTCGATGCGGCTCGCCGGAATGGTGTTGTTGGGGAACGGCTCACCGGTGAGGGGGTCGAGGATCGTCTCGCTGAAAATGCCCTGCCGCTCCTCCGCGGTGGCGACACGGGTCAGCCGCAGGACGCCCTTCGTGATACGGCTGCCTTCGTAATCGCCGAAGAAGAACGCACGGTTTCTCAGGATTGGCCCGCCCAGGTTGCCGCCGAACTGGTTCTGGTCGTTGCGAGGCTTGTCCTGCCCTTCACGCTCGGAGAAGAACGTGTTCGCATCGAAGCGGTCATTGCGGAAATAGTCGTAGGCGGTGCCATGGAACCGGTTCGTTCCCGACTTGGTCGTGACGATGATCGCGGCGCCGGGCGCGCGGCCGTACTCGGCGGCGTAGGGGCTCGTCACCACCTTGAACTCGTTGATGGCGTCGATCGACGGACGCGACACCTGTGTCGACAGCTCCTGCACGTTGGTCGAGATCGAGTTGTTATCGACGCCGTCGAGCAGGAAGTTGTTCTGAAGGGAGCGATTTCCGTGAACGCTGACGCCGCCGGTCCGCCCGGTCGAGGTGCCCCCAGACTCCTCGGTGTAGCGATCGCCCTGCACACCTGCGACCAGCGCGAGCAGGTCATCCCAGTTGCGGATGGCCAGCGGGAGGTTCGCCACTTCCGTCTGGCCAACAACGCTGCCAAGAGCCGCAGACTCGGTATCCAGCAACGGCCGGGCGCTGGCGACGGTCACGCTCTCCTCCACGCCCTCCACCGACAGCACGACATCCAGGCGCCCGCGCTGGCCCGTCTGGAGCACGACTGCCTGAGCATTCCTCGCGAAGTCGGGCGCCTCGACTTCCACCAGATACTCACCCGGCACGAGATCGACGGCCAAGTAGTTGGCTTGTTGATTCGCGTGCAGCTTCGTGGCGACGCCTGTCGCGGTGTTCGTGACCGTAACGGTGGCTCCTGGAACGGCCGCATCCGAGCTGTCCCGCACCGTGCCGCTGAGCGTCGCGCGATCGACCTGGGCCAATGCTCCGGCAGGACTTCCCACCACGAGGGTCAGCACCGCCCCCGCAACCCATCGGAAAGACATGACATCTCCCTCCCCTCAACACACGTAGCGACGGGGCCTTTCGGGCCCCTCGTCGCGCGGCCTGAAGGCCGCGCGCTACGTCTACGGAAGAATTCAGACGCCTCAGGACATTCTGCCGGAAGCGAGTGAAGAAATGAGTCCAGAACGGACCAGAGCCGAGTGTGACAGGTGGATGTAAACAGGGGCTAACGGTTAGTGGTCCGTGAAAATGAAAAGGCGCGGCGGAGAGCCGCGCCTGATAAGAGTGAGATTCCGGACCCTAGTAAAAGAGGGTACGTATAAGAGAGGAAATAACGACCAGGTGGGCTTCACGTCAGAGGCTCAGCACCGAAGCGCGTGAAGGTCACGACGCGCCCGGCTTGCAGGACATCTGAAGCTAGCGCCCGGAATCCCAGTGCACGGTAATTATGTGAAATCCTTCACAAGCTGTCAACCCCTAATCGCGTCAAGTCAGCGTGACGGCGGATATTCGCTATTTCTTCGTGTTTGCCGCACCCCGGCGGCGCTCACACGCCTCACGTTCGGCCCGCAAACCCAATCGTGACGCTCGGACCGTCGACGATGACCGGCACGCGCCGCTGGTTCGAGGTGAGCGCCAGCATGCGGGCGAGCGCGTCGGTATCCTTTTTGACGTTGAGATACTCGAAAGGGATCCCCCGCTGCTCGTGGTCGTCGATGGCCGCCTGTGTATAGGGGCAGCCGTCCTTTCCGTAGATGTGAACCACGTCTCTACTCCTCCTTGTGCTCGGCGTGATACCGCCCGTACTCCTCGAGGTAGGTCAGCGAGTAAAAGTCTTCGATCCGATCGAAGAACAAGATGCCGTCCAGATGGTCCGTCTCGTGTTGGACGACGCGCGCCGCGAAATCCGAGAGATCGAGCTCGAAGGGCTGGCCGCGGCGATCGAGCGCTTTGATATTCACGTGCGTGTAGCGCGGAACCTTGCCGCGAATATCCGGGATACTGAGGCAGCCTTCCCACCCCTCTTCTTTCTCGTCGCCCACGGGAGTAATCACCGGGTTGATGAACGGCAGCACGCGCATCTTCTCGGCCCCGTTCTCGATGCCCGCCACGAACAGCCGCACGCCTTCGTGCACTTGCGGGCCGGCCAGTCCAATGCCCTCGTACTCGACCATCGTGGCGATCATGTCGTCGATGAGGGTTTGGAACTGCGCGCTGCGGACCTCGCTTATGTCGACGGCGCGAGCGCGGGTGCGCAGCACAGGGTGTCCCATGCGTGCGACTTTGAGGATGGACATCGTGAACAGTGTAGGGATCAGGGGTCAGGGGTCAGGCGTCAGTAGGCTTCAGGCGTGATGCCTGCTGACCCCTGACGCCTGTTCTTAGGCCACCGTAATCGTCTTGTCGAGATAGACGTCCTGGATGGTGTTGAGCAGCTCGACGCCTTCCGCCATTGGCCGCTGGAACGCCTTGCGTCCCGAGATGAGGCCCATGCCACCTGCACGCTTGTTGATCACGGCAGTCCGCACCGCGTCGGCGTAGTCGTTGTCGCCGCTCGCGCCGCCCGAGTTGATGAGCCCCGCGCGGCCCATATAGCAATTGGCCACCTGATAGCGCGCCATCTCGATTGGGTGATCGCCCGGAATGAGGTTCGAGTAGACGCGCTTGTGCGTCTTGCCGAACTTCAACGCGTTGTACCCGCCGTTGGATTCCGGCATTTTCTGCT
>JBOGIN010000884.1:0-3415 GCA_050742275.1 Vicinamibacteraceae bacterium | reverse complement strand
CGCTGTTCCGCCGACAGGGCCTCGAGCGTGAGCTCGACGCCGAGTTCCGGTTCCACCTCGATCAGCAGGTCGAGGAGAACATGGTCGCCGGGATGACGCCCGAGGAAGCCCGCACGGCTGCCGTGCGCACGATTGGAAGCATCGCGCGATTCCAAGAGGAGTGCCGGGATATGCGACGCGTGAACGTCATCGATGATCTGAGGCGCGATCTGCGGTATGCAGGCCGGACGCTGCGCCGGAGCCCAGGCTTCGCCGCGCTCGCCGTGCTGATTATGGCGCTCGGCATCGGCGCCAACACCGCGGTGTTCAGCGTCGTGAACACGGTGCTTCTGAAGCCGCTCGCCTATCGCGATCCGGATCGGATCGTGACGCTTTCCGGGACGTCGAAGACGGGGGAGGCGTCGGGGCCTCTGTCGCGCCAGATTGCGGTCCTCGACTTCGACGCGTGGCACGATCAGAGCTCCTCGTTCGAGGCGCTGGCCTACTACCGATCGGACAAGACCCCGGTGATGCCGGGACGGACGGCTGAGTACGCGCAAGCCACCGTGGTCAGTGCCGAGTTCTTCCGCGTCTTTGCCGCCGAGCCCATGCTCGGGCGCTCGTTTACGAGTGAGGAGGTGAGAAAAGGCACTGGCGGCGCCGTGATGATCAGTCACGCATATTGGCAAAGGCGCTTTGCCGGGGATCCTCGCGTCGTCGGGCAAACGATTCGCAGGGGCGGCAGCGCGCTGCCGATCGTCGGCATCCTGCCGCCGAGCTTCCAATTTCCTGACCAGACGGATCTCTGGATTCCAGCGAACGCGATTGCTCCGGACGCGCGGGGCTACGGATCGCAGAACTACCTTGCGGTTGGTCGGATCAAGCCTGGCGTCACCCTCGAACAGGTCCAGGCGGAGATGATCACCATCGCCGGAAGGCTCGAACAGCAGTATCCGGAACAGAACCAGGACCGCAGCGTTGCCGTCGCGCGACTGCACGACGACCTGGTGGGCGACGTTCGCCTCACGCTCTATCTGTTGTTGGGCGCTGTTACGTTGGTGCTGCTGATCGCCTGTGCGAATACCGCGACCCTGCTGCTTGGCAGGGCATCGGCTCGCGGTCGGGAAGTGGCCGTTCGTGCCGCATTGGGGGCGAGCCAACGTCGTATCGTGAGGCAGCTGCTCGCGGAGAGCTTGCTTCTGGCGCTCCTGGCCGGCGCCGCTGGCCTCCTGCTCGCCTATGGAGGATCGAAGGCACTCGTGGCGTTCGCTCCGGCGGACCTCCCGCGGCTTGCCCAAACGATCGTGGACGCACGGGTGCTTGTCTTCACCCTTGCTGTTTCGATGGCTGCGACGTTCGTGTTCGGCCTCGTGCCAGCCGTGTACGGGTCGAAGGTCGACTTGAAGGAGACGCTGAAGCAGGGAAGCACGCGGTCTGTGCTTGGTGGTGGGCTCGGCCGCACGCGTGGTGTGCTCGTCGTGGCAGAGATCGCACTCGCGGTGGTGCTTCTCGCTGGAGCCGGCCTTCTCGTCAAGAGCCTTGTCGCCTTGCACGACGTCGCCCTGGGGTTTCTCCCCGAACACGTGCTCGTGGTGCGGGCGACCTACCCCGGACCGCCGCCGCAGGCTACCAACCGGTTCTTCGAGCCGTTGCTCTCTCAGGTTGCGAATCTCCCCGGCGTCGTGGCAGCAGGGGCGACCATGGCGACGCCCGGAAATGCCGAATCGACCTCTTCGACAGGCTTCTATTTCGTCGATCACATGCCGTCACGGCTGGACGCGAGTCGCGATCCCAGCGCCATCCTCTCCATCATCGCGCCTCGTACGTTCGCGGCACTCGGGATTCCCCTGAAGAGCGGACGCGACTTCAATGACGGCGATACCCCCGATGCACCGTTCGTCGCTGTCGTGAACGAGGCGCTGGCTCGACAAGCGTTTCCCGGAGAGGACCCGCTGGGCAGGACGATCTTCTGTACCTTCGATTCCGACCAGGGGATGACGATCGTTGGCGTCGTCGGCAGCGTGCGGCAGTACGGTCCTGCCAGCGAGCCGATGCCGGAATGCTACATGCCGTATACGCAGCACTTCTACAACAGTTCGACATTGAGCCTCGTCGTGCGCACGGTTGGTAACCCGGACGTGCTCGCGGAAACGGTAAGGCGCCTGGCGCATGAGCGGTCGCCGAACGTCGCGCTCGAGCTCACGACGATGGAAGGAAGGCTGTCGGAGACGGTGGCCGCGCCCCGATTTCGCACGCTGTTGTTCGGTCTGTTTGCCGGACTGGCGGTATGTCTTGCGATGGCCGGCGTCTATGGCGTGACGGCGCACGGCGTAGGCTTGCGATCGGGCGAGATTGGTTTGCGGATGGCCCTGGGCGCCAGTCGGAGTTCCGTGGTCCGGCTCGTTGTCAGGCAGGGATTCGTATTCGCGGGCATCGGTCTGGCGTTGGGCCTGGCCGCGGCGGTGGCCGGCAGCCGGCTGCTGACCAGCATGCTGTTCCACGTGCGTCCCTATGATCCGCAAGTGTACCTGGCCGTCGCGGTTCTACTGGGTGTCGTGACACTGTTTGCCAGCTATATCCCGGCGCGTAGAGCGTCCAAGATCGATCCGCTCGCTGCGCTCCGAGAGGAATAACTCGGTGGCTTCCCGATGATCCGGGAGCACGCCTGGCGGCGGCCAATCCACGAAGCCGTGCGCCTGGTCGTAGTGACCGTATTCGGACAGGCGTGACCGGGCCGGAACACCACCGCGACGTCTGTCGCAGCGGGAGCGTTGTTTCGTGGCGCCGCGCGCACGTCTGTTCTTGGCGTGGAGTTTGCTGCTGGGCGAGCATGCCGGAGGAGTCCAATGACCAGCGCGATGCGTGATCTCCATCAGAGCTGGCGCGTGCTGTGCCGGAGTCCCGGCTTCACGGCGGTGACGATCCTGACGCTTGCCTTCGGCATCGGCGTCAACGTCGCCATGTTCAGCGTGATGAACGGGATTCTGCTTCGCCCACTCCCGTATCAGGATCCCGAGCGCATCGTACGTCTGTGGGAAAGTAACCCGACGACGGGCCACACGCGCTTCGAGGTCTTGCCTGGCAGCTATCTCGACTGGCGAGAGCGCAGCAAGACGCTGGAGGCGGTTGCACTCTACTACCAGGACGACCGCCTCGTGACAGGTGGCGGCCAGCCGCAGCGGCTGAACGTGGCGGTCGTCTCGCCGTCGCTGTTCGAGATCCTCGGTGTGGCGCCGATTCTCGGACGGGGCACGCCGCCGCCGGAGGCTCGCCAGGATAAAGACGTCGAGTGGCCGGAGATCGTCCTGAGCCACCGGGCATGGCGGCAGCGATTCGGTGGCGACCCTTCAGTGCTGGGAATGACGCTGAGATTCGAGGGGTTCGCATCAGTTGCCGTTGTCGGTGTGATGCCACCGGGGTTCGAGTTTCCCAAGGG
>JBOGIN010000883.1:0-2905 GCA_050742275.1 Vicinamibacteraceae bacterium | reverse complement strand
AAGCACCGCAAGCTCGTTCACGAGGGCGATGTTGACGGCTCGGAAGGTGTTCTCAAGCAACTTGGTGAGCTCAGCGACACGTGGGGAAGACACACATCGAACGCCGCCGTTGCGCACGACTTGACCGAGCACGAGGGCGGCACGTCGCGTGCTCTCGGCATCGATCCCGCCTACGACCTTCGGGGTGTTCGCGATCGTGAACGTCCGGTTGCCAGGATCGATCCGTTCAGGTGAGAACGCCACGTGGAAGTCGCGCCCGGCCTTCAGGCCCGAGCGCTCTAGGGTGGGGATCAGAACGTCCTCGGTCGTCCCGGGATAGGTGGTGCTTTCAAGGATGATGAGATGACCCGGGCGAAGGACTGTCGATAGGCTGGTCGCTGCGTCCAGGATGTATCGAAGATCGGGCGCCTTTGCGCGATCGAACGGCGTAGGTACGCATACGAAGATCGCCTCGGCCCGCGCAAGATCTGCATAGTCCACGGTCGGACAGAACAGGCCGCTGCCGAGGTGCCTCTGTAGTACCGAGGACGGTACATCGAGGATCGGGCTCTGGCCTGCTTGTAGCTGGTCGACCCGTGTGGGAGAGGCATCGATGCCGATCACGTGGAAACCGGCATCAGCGAAGGCGACCGCCAAAGGCAAGCCGACGTATCCAAGCCCAACTACACCGATACCGAGCGTCTTGTCCGCAAGGAGCTCGTCGAATTGGGCGGTCACTCGCCATCCTTCCCATCGCGAATCCACATCAGACTCGACCGTCCCGCCTACGCCATGCGCGAAAGCCCGGCCAGCTGCCGCGAACATCCGTCGCCGCCGGTCCGGCGACGCCAGGGACTAGTGATAGTAAGGGTCGCAGATGCGCGTCAGACGCGCACAGCGATATCTCGCCATGGCACGCCGAGCTCGTCGCAAGTGGCTCGCAGCGGCGACACCTCGCCCTGTGTGACCGCGAAGAGGACGAGATCCGGACGCAGGCGAGTGATGACGAGCGACAGGTCGCGGGTCGTACCGACGATGGGCACGCCGGCAACGCGGCGGTGGCGCTTGCCCGGATCGTCGTCAATGAACCCGATGGCCCGCTGGCGTGATCCGGCCGTCCTGCCTAGCAAGCGCAGCGCGAGCGCGCCACTGTCGTTAGCACCCACGATGAGAACGCGCTGCTCATCCGAGTGGGGCCTTGCTGCGAACGACTGCCGGAGCCAGAGCAGGAATGCGCGGGACCCCACAAGAAGCAGCAGCGCCAGGATGGCATCGAGAACGAGCACTCCCCGCGAGTACTCCTCGAACCGGAAGGCGAGCACGATGCCGAGTGCTGCGATCGAGCTTCCTACCACGACCGCCCGGCCTACTATCACAGTGTCGTCGAGAGTGAAATAGCGCCAGAGCGTCCGATATACGCCGAACACAACGAGCGCGGCTAACTGCGCGCCCACTACGATCGGCACCGACTCGACGAAGAACGGCAGCCATCCGTCCCATTCGGTCTCGAAGCGGATCACATAGGCCAGGTAATAGGCGGTCGTGAGAAGAATGACATCCATCCCGACCTCTGCCCCGAAACGGCCATACGTCGCGAAGGCGCGCATCACCGAAGTCGATTCGCGGGACGACTCCGATCGCAACCGGCCGTAGACGTCGATCTCCGCGAGGAAGACGCCGAACAGTACAAGGCCGATCGCGGTCAGAACGAAGAGCGGCGGCAAGAGCGCCGACATTTCGTCTGCCACGACCCCGGCTAAGGCGAGCGCAGCCGCGATCGCGTACAACATGATCACGGCAGCGCGGTCGGAGAGACCGAGCGCGGCGAGCCGGTGCGAAGCATGGTCACGCCCACCTTGGCCGACCCCGCGTCCGGCGAGCCGTCGCGAAGCTGCCACGAACGCCGTGTCGAAGATCGGCAGCGCAAGCACGAGGACGGGGCCGAGCACAGCGAGACCAGCATTGGCAGCCCCCGCAGCCGTATGCATGAGCGCCACCGCCGCGAGGAGGAGGCCGAGCAGCTGACTGCCTGCGTCACCCATGAACACCCGGGCGGGGAAGAAGTTGTATGGAAGGAAT
This sequence comes from Vicinamibacteraceae bacterium, assembly GCA_050742275.1. Classification (GTDB taxonomy): domain Bacteria; phylum Acidobacteriota; class Vicinamibacteria; order Vicinamibacterales; family Vicinamibacteraceae; genus WHTT01. The sequence goes on along the minus strand of JBOGIN010000883.1, from coordinate 847 downwards.
CCGAGCGCGGCACCGGCGGTGGCGAATGCGACTAGCGCAGCGGTGGGATTCTCAGGGAGAGCCGTCAGGCCGAGAACGATCGCCGCGATGGCGGTTATGCCGGCCGCAAGCCCATCCATGTTGTCGAGCAGGTTCACGGCGTTCATGATCCCGACGACCCAGAAGATCGTCAGGAGGAACGCGAGCGGCGCGAACTCGATGATCTCCACATGGATGCCCCCGAACGCGAGGAGCCCAGCAACGATGACCTGGCCGGCAAGTTTCGTGGCTGGCGCGATCCGGCGGAAGTCATCGATGAGCCCTAACGCGAACGCCAGGCCGGCAGAGGCTAGCAAGGCGAATGTCGAAGGGTCGGGCCTCAAGGTGAGCGAAAGTGCGACGAGTACCGCCAGTGTCATCGCAGCGCCGCCAAGTACGGGGGTCGGCCGGGAGTGCCACCTATCCTGGCGAGGCTGAACGACGAGCCGCATCCGCCGCGCGACGGCTGCGCAGGCTGGCGTGGCCGCCGCAGAGAGCAGCGCCGAGACGAGCGCGACCAGGATGATCGAGCCGATCAATGGATCTTTCCCAACAGAAGGAAATGTAGTAGGCGTGTCATGCGTGCCTCAGCGCGCGGACCAATCCGCGGTCGATGGCCAGTTCGGTGTACATGCGCTCAATACTCGCGACGAGCGTCGCCACATCGTAGGCGGGGTAAACATACTCGCGCCCGTTGCGACCGAGCTCTTCCGCCATCGCCGGCTGGTCGAGCAATTCGCGGATCGCATCAGCAACGGCACGCGGATCGCGCCGCGGCACCAGCAAGCCCCGCTCGTTGCGCCCGATGACATCCGGCACCCCGCCGACC
>JBOGIN010000882.1:0-5000 GCA_050742275.1 Vicinamibacteraceae bacterium | reverse complement strand
CCCTCGATCCCTCGATCCCTCGATCCCTCGATCCCTCGATCCCTCGATCCCTCGATCCCTCGATCCCTCGATCCCTTGATCCCTCGATCCCTGATCCCTTCCCTGTGTTGACTCCTGCCCGCGACGTCCGTAACATAAGGTGTTAAACGTTTCATCTTAGCCGCCGCCGGTCGACGGGCGGAGGCTTGTGTGCGGGTAGATGTCCGATGGCAAGCCGCGTCGACAGGTGCGCTCGCCCCGCAGGACATCGAGCCGCCGTTTCCTCGGGGGTGGTTATGTCCAGCGTGTCCAGGTGTCCCGTCCGTTGGCTGGCCCTCCGCCACATCTCCACGTGGCTTGCCTGCCTGGTTCTGACGCATGGCCTCGCCGGGAGCGCTGCCGCCCAGGCCGTCTACGGCAGCATCAGCGGCAGGGTCACGGACGAGAGCGGCGGCATCCTGCCCGGCGTGACCGTTACCATCACGAGCACCGAGCGCCAGACCGCCGATGCCGTCGTGAGCAACGCGTCAGGTTTCTACGTGAAGGATCGTCTTGTGCCCGGCGTCTACGAGGTGAGAGCGGAGCTGCAAGGCTTCAAGCTGGCGATCCTGCCAGAGGTGACCGTCGGTGTCGACACGCAGACACCCGTGAACTTCACCTTGGAGGTCGGCGGAATGGCGGAGGAGGTGACGGTCACGGGCGGCGCCCCGCTGCTCAAGACCGACCGTGCCGACGTTGCGACGACCTTCGATACGCGACAGGTGACCGACTTGCCGGTGCTGGATCGCAACGCGACGAAGTTCCTGCTCCTCACCCCGGGAACGCAGCAACTGCAGTGGCAGCATGCCGCGAGTGAGAATCCGCAAGGATCGACACAGATTCAGGTGAACGGACAGCACTTCGGCGGCACCGGATTCCAGCTCGACGGCACCGATAATCGCGATCCAATCCTCGGGATCGCTGTCATCAATGCCACGCTCGAAGGTGTGGCTGAGATGAAGATCACCTCGCAGAATTACGAAGCGGAGTTCGGCCAGGCGCTGGCCGGTGTCGTGAGCGTGCGCACCAAGTCGGGAACGAACGAGCTGCACGGGAGCGCCTTCGAGTTCTACCAAGGGGACAGGTTTCAGGCGCGCAACCCGTTCACGCAGTTCCAGGCGGACCCGGTGACGGGACGCTTCATCCCGCCAAGCAAGCGGAATCAGTTCGGCGGATCGTTTGGCGCCCCCCTGCAACGCAATGAGTGGTTCCTGTTCGGCGACTACCAGGGGACGCGAACCGAGCAGGGCGGCTCGTTGCTGTTGACCGTGCCCACCGACGCGGCGCGTCGCGGCGATCTGAGCGCGTACGGCACGGCCATCTATGATCCGGCGACCGGCGGCGCCGGCAGCCCGGCTGGCCGGCAGCCGTTTCCGGGCAACCGGGTTCCAGCGTCGCGCCTGTCGCCGCAGGCGCAAGCGATCCTCGGTCTGGTGCCGATGCCGAACGCGCCGGGGACGGAGAATGGCACGCGCGACAACTACGTGGCGTCGGTCACCGACACGTTCGACGAAAACTCGTTCAACCTGCGCCTCGACGGCCGGCTGAGCGAGAGCCTCAACACGTTCGGGCGTTACAGCTTGCAGGACTTCGCGCGCGATGGCCAGCCTGCCTTCGCCGAGGCGGGTGGTGACGCCATCGAACTCGGTGGTGTCTCAGACGTTCGCAACCAGAGCCTCGCGTACGGCATTGACAAGACCTTCAGCTCGTCATTGTTGGCGGACATCCGGTTTGGATGGTTTCGGTATCGGGTCGACGTCCTGCCGTTCGATTTCGGCACGACGCCAGCCGCTGATGCCGGCATTCCGGGCTTGAACCTGGATACCGACTTCAGGTCCGGTCTGCCCGGGATGTTCATCGACGGAGACCGCGGCTTCAATCTTGGCTCGGGCCTCGGGGTCAATCGCTGCAACTGCCCGCTGGAGCAGAACGAGCAGCAGTGGCAGATCGTGGGCAATGTCACGAAGTTGTGGCGCGACCATACCATCAAGGTCGGCGTCGATGTGCGCCGGGCGTACAACCTGCGCGTGCCGAGCGACGTGCATCGCTCGGGGGAGCTGACGTTTCTTCAGGCCCGAACGGCTGGCCCGGACGGCGTCGGGGGCCTCCCGCTCGCCACGTTCCTGCTCGGTGACGTGAGCCGATTCGGCCGCTACGCCAGCGAGGTGACCGACGCCAAGGAACGCCAGTGGCGCCACTTCTATTACGCGCAGGACACGTGGCGTCCGACGCCCAAGCTGACGCTCAACTACGGCCTGCGCCTGGATGTCATCAATCCTCAGACCATCAACGGCGCCGAGAAGGCAGGCTTTCTCGACCTCGAGACCGGCGAGATCAAGGTCGTTGGTGTCGGCGGCATCGGCCTCGACGGCGACGTCGAGAACTCGTTCAACTGGGCGCCGCGGCTGAGCGCCACGTACCAGCTCGACGAGAAGACCGTCATCCGTGCTGGCTACGGCCGCGCGTACGACCTTGGCGTCTTCGGATCGCTGTTTGGCCACAGCGTGACGCAGAACCTGCCTGTGCTCGCCGTGCAGAATGTGAACCCGCCGTCGGACTTCGACTCGGTGTTCTCGCTGTCGGACGGTCCAGACCCGCCGCCATTCCCGGACGTTCCATCGAACGGACGGTTTCCGCTGCCTGTTGGTGTCAGCGCGCGGGCGCTCCCCGGCAAGCAACGGCCGCTCGCCGTCGACGCCTTCAACGTCTTCGTCCAACGTCAATTACGAAACGATCTCTCGATCGAGGTCGGCTACGTCGGCAATCGAGGTGAGAACGTCTTCGCTGGTGACGGGCCCGAGAGCAACGTGAATGAGCCGACGCTCGAAGGGTTTGCCGAGGGCCTTTCGCGGGATGAGCGCCGACCATTCTTCGCGGGCCGCCGTACGACCGTCGGCAACTACGGTGGTAACTTCGGGTGGACGCAGGACATCGGGTTCTTCTGCAACTGTGCCAACAACTGGTACGATGCGTTGCAAGCAAAGCTCGAGAAGCAGTTCTCGAACGGCTACAGCTATCGAATCTCCTACACGCTTCAGAAAGCGGTCGGCCAGGGCGGCGGCTTCTTCTGGGATCCCGATCTCGAAAAGGGCGTGCAGGACTGGGATCGGACCCACACGATCGTCGTTTCGCTGGTCACGGAGCTCCCCATCGGCCGCGACAGGCTGTTCTTGTCGAAGATCCCTCCGGCGCTGGAGTACATCGTCGGCGGTTGGCAGTTCAACGCGAACCACAGCTGGATGAGCGGACTGCCGTTTAACGTGGGTTACCGGGGGGCCTCGGACGATCGCGACGTGGGACCGAACCGTCCGGATCTCATCGGCGATCCGGAGGGACCCGAGACCCAGGATCAGTGGTTCAACGTGACGCCGATCGGCGAGGACGGGAGCGCCTTTGCGCGTCCGGCCCGTGGCACCTTCGGCAATATGGAGCGGAACGCGCTACGCGGACCCACGTTCTGGCAGACCGACGCGTCGCTCTTCAAGCACTTCCGCGTCGGGGCGACGGGCGACTTGCAGATCCGTATCGAAGCACAGAATCTCTTCAATCACGTCAACTTGGGGCTTCCGGACTCGACGATTGGGGTGGTGGGTGACTTGAACGAGAATGCCGGGCGCATCACGGAAACCGCCTTCGGCGGCACGGCGCCCATGCGGAGGCTGCAGTTTGCCGTGCGCTATGCCTTTTGACCGTTTTCTGGTCCTGGCCATCGCCCTGCTCGGGATGGCGCCGGCGTCGCCGAGCTTCACGGACGCGACCAAGGAGGCCGGCATTCGCTTTCGCCACACCAACGGGGCATTTGGCAAGAAGTATCTCCCCGAGACCATGGGCTCCGGCGTGGTCGTGTTGGATGCGAATGCTGATGGCCACCAGGACCTCTTCTTCGTCAACTCGACGGCCTGGCCCGGCCAGGACAAAGGGCGGAGCCGGTCGGCCTTCTATCGCAACAACGGTGACGGCACGTTCAGGGACGCCACGCGTGAGGCGCGGCTCGTCTTCGACGCGTACGGGATGGGCGGCGCGGCGGCCGACTATGACAATGACGGTGACGTGGACCTCTACGTGACGGCGCTCGGCCCCAATCGCCTCTTTCGAAACGATGGTAAGGGGCGGTTTGAGGAGGTGACCAAGCGCGCCGGTGTCGGCGACGCCAGCTTCTCGATGAGCGCGATCTGGCTGGACTTCGACAAGGATGGCCGGTTGGACCTGTACGTCACCAACTACGTCGAGTGGTCGATTGAGAAGGACCTCTTCTGCACGCTCGACGGCAAGACGAAGTCGTATTGCACGCCGGAGTCGTACGCGGGACAGACGCCACGGCTCTATCGCAACAACGGCGACGGCACATTTGATGATGTGACCGAGCGGGCGGGACTTCGAGATCCGACATCCAAGGCGCTCGGTGTGGCGTTGATGGACTACGACGATGATGGCTGGCCGGATCTCTTCGTGGCGAACGACACACAGCCGAACCGCTTGTATCGCAACAACGGCAACGGGACGTTTACCGATGAAGGCGTCGAGGCAGGCGTCGCGTTCGGCCAGACCGGTGTCGCCCGGGCGGGAATGGGCGTCGATGCTGCCGACTACGACGGCAGCGGCCGTCAGAGCATCGTCATCGGGAACTTCACGAACGAGATGCTCGCCTTGTATCGCAACGAAGGGGATGGTCTCTTCATAGACGAGGCGCCCGCCTCGGAGCTCGGGCGACAGACGCGGCACATGCTGACGTTCGGCTGCTTCTTCTTCGACTATGATCTCGACGGCTGGCTCGACATCATCGCGGTCAACGGTCATGTCGCCGACGACATCAGCCGCGTGCAGCCCAATGTGGCCTATGCGCAGCGGCCGCTGCTGTTCCGGAGCGAGGGTGGCAAGCGCTTCGCGGATGCATCAGACAAGGTGGGACAGGCGTTCCAGCAGCCGATCGTCGGGCGCGGTGCTGCGTATCTCGATTACGACAACGACGGCGACCTCGACGT
>JBOGIN010000881.1:0-2134 GCA_050742275.1 Vicinamibacteraceae bacterium | reverse complement strand
CATCGATGTTGTCCGTCGCGGGCAATGCGAACTGGGGCTCACCGAGCATGGCATCTCCACCGCGGGCATGCAGGTGCTCGAACTGCCGGAACAAGAGGTCTTGGTCGTGCTCCCACCGAGCGCCGCGCGACCCGCATCGGGCGCACTCTCCGTGCGCGACTTCGCACGCCTCGATTTCGTGACCACGCCACGCGGCACCACCACGCGAAGCGTGCTGGACGGCGTCCTCACGCTCGTCGGATCTCCGCCACGAATCGCAGTCGAGATCACGCACCGCGCCGCCATTGTGCCCCTTGTCCTCGCCGGTGCTGGGGCGACCCTGCTGCCGCGCCGACTCGCTCGGGACGCGGCAGCCCTTGGCGCCGTGGTGGTCAGGCTCAACCCGCCGGTGACTCGGCACGGAGTGCTTGTCTGGTCTCCGGGCTCACTCTCGCCGGCGGCACAGGCTTTCGTCGACCTTCTCACGACCTGGCCTGCGGACGACGATGAGGCGAAGATCAGCGAAACACAACTGGACGCTTGATCTATTCGGCGCGGTTCGGTCGTCTGTTATAGAGCCTCTCTATCAGAGCTACGGAAAACCCGTCTAGCTCGCCTGCCCCGACGCGTTGATCCGGGTATGCCTTTGTGTCATTGTTGGGTGACTGGAATCACTCGAATCACCGGAGGATGAGCAGAGGAGATACCTACAAGCTGGCATAGAAAGGATCTCAACTAATGCATCTCCGACCACATCGTGTCGTACCTGCTTTATGTGCGGTACTCACCGTAGTGTTCTCTGCCGCGTGCAGCGGTCCGCAAGGCTTCGAGTCGGGCGATACGGCGGAGAACGAAGTGCGGCTCGTACAGCAGCCATGGGAAGATCTCATCGTCGAAAATCAGATCGTCAGTCAGATCCTGGGCGATCTCGGCTACCGCGCCCGTATTCAGGAACTTTCTGTGCCGCTCGGGGCGCAGGCCCTCGCCAACGGTGACGCAGACGTTTACCTGGGTAACTGGTGGCCGAGTCAGAAGCCGGTCTTCGAAGAGCATCTGGATACCGGAAGTATCGAGATCGTGAGCACGCTCGTCACGGGCACTACCTACGCGCCCGCGGTGCCGGAGTACGTCGCCAACGAGCATGGCGTGCGCTCGCTCGCCGATCTTGCGCCGAAAGCGGATCTGTTCGGCAGTCAGTTTCTGGGAATCGAGCCCGGAACGCCCGGGAATCAGTACATCCTCGACGCGATCAGCGACGACGCGTACGAACTCGGCGGCTGGGATCTCATCCAGTCCAGCACGGCAGCAATGCTTGCCGAAGTTGAGCGCCGTGTGGAGCAAGGCAAGCCGGCCGTTTTTCTCGGTTGGGAACCACACTGGATGAATGTGGAGTGGGATCTCGTTTACCTCGACGATCCGGAGCAGGTGTGGCCGGGCGCCGGCGAGATCCGCGTCGCTACCCGCAAGGATTTTGCGACCGACAATCCGAATGTGGCGCGCTTTCTGTCCCAGATGGAAGTCGATCGCGACACCGCATCGGACTGGATCTATATGCTGAGCAAGCAGAACATACCGGCGGAAACCATCGCTCGCGAATGGATCAAGAGCCATCCCGACGAGGTCAGGACGTGGCTGCACGGCGTGCGAAATGCGGAGGGCGAGCCGGCGGGAGGTGCCCAATGAACACGCGCCCAGTGATCGACGTACGTAATCTCACCAAGGTCTTCGACCTCTCACCGGCCCTGGCGCGCCAGGCACTGAGTACCGGAACAGAACGAGCGCAGGCAGTGCGAGAAGCCGGTGGCGTGCTGGCGGTCAACGATGTGTCGTTCTCGGTCGAGCGCGGCGAGTTATTCGTCATCATGGGCCTGTCCGGGTCCGGCAAGTCCACGGTCATCCGGATGATCAACCGACTGGTGGAGCCTACTGCTGGCGATGTCAGTTACGACGGCGTTGATATCGGCAGCATGACCCGACCGCAACTCGGAGAACTCCGTAACAAGCGGATCAGCATGGTCTTCCAGCACTTCGCGCTGTTCCCTCATCGCACGGTCAGGGAGAACGCGGCCTACGGGCTGAAGACGCGAGGGATGTCCAGACGCGAGCGGCTGGAGCGAGCCGATCGGGCGCTGGAACAGGTGGGCCTCCGCCAGCG
>JBOGIN010000880.1:0-3350 GCA_050742275.1 Vicinamibacteraceae bacterium | reverse complement strand
CGCCCACACCGATCAGTAGCAGCACCGCCGCACTCAACGTCCACACGTCCGTCGGCGTCACCCCATAGAGGAGGCTGGACAGTGCGCGTGTGGCGAGCACGGTTGCCGCCAAGCCGAGCGTGACGCCGCATGCGATCCAGGCAAAGCTCTGTCGGAACACGGACACGACCACGTTTGAGGCTTGCGCGCCGACCGCGATGCGGACACCAAACTCTCGGCGGCGCGCCGCCACGACGAACGACAACACACCATGGATGCCAAGAGCCGCGAGGAAGAGCGCTAATCCCGCGAAAACCCCAAGGAGCGTCGTCTGCAGCTTCCTGGGAGAAAGCTGTCCCTCAACGACCGCGTCGAGCGTCTGGACTCTCGAGAGCGGTTGGGTAGGATCGATCTCCCAGATTTCGCGCTGAACTGCTGCGACCAAGCCGGTGGGGGCGCCGTAAGCGCGGATGGCGAGATCGCGTGGATTGAAGTACCACACCTGTCGGCTTTGCGAGTAGGGCGTGTACACGGTCGGGTGGATCGAGGGCGTGTCCAAGCCGTCTTCGCGGATGGTGCCGACCACGCCGACGACGGTCAACCACGAATCGTCTCCGGCGAATCGCAGGCGTTTGCCGATGGCTTCGCCTGGAAACAGCTTGGCCGTCTGCTCGCTCACAATGGCGACCGCCGCACTGTCTCGGTCGTCATGCTCCGTGAACCAGCGTCCCGCGATCAGCGGGACGCCGATCGCGGCAAAATAACGAGGCGTTACCTCCCGGCGCCACGTGATCTTCATCGCGTCAGGAAGGTCAGGTCGGCCTTCGATCAACAATCCAAACGTGCCCGAGAAGTTGGTGTACGGCAGGAAGGTTGTGAATCCCGCCGCGACGACGCCAGGGAGTCGATGAATACGTTCCAAGACCTCACGATAGAACGCGATGCGGTCCTCAGCTTCCGCGTACCGCGTGCGGGACAACTCGACTCGTGCCGTGATCACGTGGTCGGAGCGAAATCCTGGATCCACGGCTTCGAGATTGAGAATCGTGCGAATCATCAGGCCGGTCGACGCGACAACGACCACGGCGAGGGCCGTTTCGAGCGCTACGAGGACGGGGCGCGACCGATCCGGCCGTTCGCCGGCCACGTCTCTGGCGCTGAGCGAACGCGTGAGGTCACGGCGAAACGTCTGTCGAAAGGGCACGAGCGCGAAGGCGCATGCCGTGAGTAATGACACGGCAAGCGAGAATACCAACAGTCGAAGATTCAGGGTTGGATGGACGGCGCCTGCGAGCGTCGGGGGAATGAGCGTTTCGAGGGCTCGAAACGCCGCCATCGCGATCAGGATGCCGATGAGGCCTGCCGCGCCAGATAGCACGAGCGCCTCCGTGAGCAGCTGACGGCAGATCTGCCATCCGCTGGCGCCCAGAGCACAGCGCACCGACATCTCGCGCGCCCGACCGACGCCTCGCGTGGCGATCAAGTTGGCGACGTTGGCGCACGCGATCAGCAGCACCAGCCCGGAGGCGGCTACCAGGAGCCAGAACGACGTCCGAACCTCGCGGACCAACTCCCCGTGGAGCGGCACGACCACGGTGCCCCAGTCTTTGTTGGTCTTGGGATATGCCTCGGCCAGTCGTCTCGCGATCGTGTTCATCTCGGCTTGCGCCTGCGCGAGCGAGACGTCACGGTTTAGGCGTCCGACGACATCGAGAAAATGGGCCTCTCGCGTTGTCGAGCCGGCCTCCATCGGGAACTGAGGTGGTGTCCACGCCTGCGTGTCGCCGCGCGGGAATTGAAACCCCCTCGGCATGACGCCGATGACGGTGTGAGGCCTGTTGTCGAGAAGAATCGAGCGCCCGATCACACCGGGGTCTTCTGTGAATCGTCGTTGCCAAAGTGCGTGACTGAGAATCACCACAGGCGAGTCGCCGACCGGTGCGTCACGTTCGACGAACCCCGACCGAGCGCTGGCTCGACGCCGAGCACGGCGAAGAGGTTCGGTGTGACGCGCATGATGTCGAGCCGCTCTGGTGGATCGCCTCCCGTGAGATTCGCGGCATCACCGTGATAAGCGGCGAGGTCCTCGAACGTTGTTGACTGTGATCTCCAATCGAGGAAATTCTCAGGTGCGACATGCGTACCCGGGAAGACGAAGGTTCTGTGGTGTTCCCCGACCATCACGAGGCGATGCGGTTCGCGGAACGGCAGGGGCCGGAGCAGCACGGCGTCCACGAGACTGAAGATGGCGGTGCCGGCGCCGATGCCCAACGCAAGGGTTAGCACCGCAACGACCGTGAATCCCGGCGTCCCGCGGAGGGTTCTGAGCCCGAACCGGACGTCTCGACCGAGCGCCTCGACAAGGGGAATGCCGCGTTGATCCCGATAGCGCTCTTTGATCTGTTCGACACCGCCGAGGCTGCGCCGCGCGGCGTGCGACGCCTCCTCCATGCTCATCCCACGACGGAGATGCTCGTTGCGCACCATCTCGAAGAGCGTCTGCATTTCAGCACCGAGCTCGCTCTCGAGATGACGCCTACGGAACAGCGCCGCGACACGCATGAGCCAGCGTCTCACGCTTCTCAATTGAGACATATGGCGAAGCCATATGAATACTAGCGCGCTCGACTGCCGCTGTCAACAACGACGCCGGAGAGACGTGGGAATCGGCTGCACTGCTTGAACAGGTCTATAGCTGGGACAGTGTGCGCGAGATGACCCCGGAGTTCATCAGCTGCAACGCCGGGTCGGGCGGCGTTCCGGGACATTGTGTGTCGATCACCCACGTTCCCTTTTCTCGGTCGCCGCACGGAGGAGTATGGTCTGTCCGACCGCCAGTCGACCGATACGAGTGACCGCGCCGTAGATTCCCGCGTTGTTCTGGTTCGCACGAACGACCGCCTTCAGCACTTCTGGCGCAGCACTTGCTGAGTCGGGATCAAGGTTCACCATCGAGCAGCGAACGTCGCGCATCGTGACGGTGATGGCAGGGGCGTCGTCCCGCTGGCCGAATGAAAGCACACCGCCCAACCACTCGTCCTCCTGGAAGGGGACCGATCGCAGTAAACGAACGACAACATTCGGGCGAAATCGTCGCACGTCAGAGTTCCGCCCTGCGAGTCGTCCGATCTCGCGCACCGTATCGAAAGCGATCATGGAGATGCTCGCTTCATCGAAGATGCCATGATTCAAGTGCATCATCTGTACGGGAGCCCCGTACCGACGTCCGACCTCCGTGGCCAAGTCCTCCCCGAAGACGGGCATCTCTTCGCCATCCGGCGTGCGAATATGCGTAGGAAGGTCTCCCTGAGCAGCCTCTTCACGGCGGTGCGGAGCAAACAGGAGCAGGTCGGGAAGCTTGCTTGCTGTTA
>JBOGIN010000879.1:0-3128 GCA_050742275.1 Vicinamibacteraceae bacterium | reverse complement strand
GAACGACGTGCGGCTGACGCTGAGGTCTTTCAGCCCCTGCTCCACGAACGAGACGACCTCATTGCGTCGAATCTCGGGCGAGATGACGTCCGGGGTGGCGCGATAGTGCGCCAGCAGCGGCTGCTCGTACTACGACAGGCGAAAGAAGTAGCTCTCTTCGCTGAGCCGCTCCACCGCGTTCCCACAGACCGGGCAGCGACCGCCGTCGACGAGCTGCGTCTCGGCAACGAACATCTCGTCCACGGTGCAGTACCAGCCTTCGTAGCTGCCCTTGTAGAGGTCGCCGCGATCGCGGACGCGGCGCCAGAGCGCTTCCGCCGCGCGATAGTGCCGTGGCTCCGACGTCCGGATGAAATCGTCGTTGGAGATGTCGAGCGCCTGGAACAGGGCGCGAAAGTCGGCTGACAGACCGTCCACGTACGCACGCGTGTCCACGTGCGCCTTTTGCGCGGAGCGCTCGATCTTCTGACCGTGCTCGTCGGTTCCCGTCAAGAAGAACACATCGTCACCGAGCAGGCGGTGCGCTCGGGCAATGGCATCGGTCAGGATCGTGGAGTACGCGTGACCCAGGTGCGGCTGACCATTCGTGTAGTAGATGGGGGTCGTGATGTAGAACCGCGGCATAAATGATACGGACTAGATCTGGCCTGCCTCGCGAAAGCTGAAGTACGTCGTGTCTCCGAGGATGACGTGGTCCAGCACGTCAATCCCCATCACGTCACCCGCCATCAGCAGCCGGCGCGTCAGCTTCAAATCATCGCGGCTCGGTGATGGATCCCCGGACGGATGATTGTGGAACAACACGATGGCGGCGGCCCCGCGCAGGACCGCTTCCCGAAACACTTCCCGCGGATGGACGAGGCTTCCGTCCAATGTGCCGCGCGAGACGGCCGTGGCCTTCAGGACACGGTGCTTCGTGTCGACCATGACGAGGCCGAACTGCTCGACACGATTTCCGCCAAAGCGCGGCAGCAGATACGCCGCCGTCTCACGCGGCGTCGCGAGCTGGGGACGTTCCGGCGCCGCGCGCGTGAGCGTCCGTCGCCCGAGCTCGATGGCTGCCAGGAGTTGCGCCGCCTTCGTCGCACCGACGCCAGGGACGCGGTGCAAGTCGTCTCGCGAGGCGCGCGCCAACCCGTGCAGGCCCTCCACCTCGGCAAGCAAGCGATTCGCAACCTCGAGCGCGTCCAGGCGGCCGATGCCATGGCCGACGACGATGGCGAGCAGCTCGTTGTCGCCCAGGGCGGTCGCCCCCAGACGATCGAGCTTTTCGCGCGGCCGATCCTCCTGTGCGAGCCGCTTCATCCCGTCACCTACACGCCGTGGAGCCCACGACCGCACGTTGCCGTGACCGCCGCGCTCATCAATCGTACTACAGACGAGGCCGTGCCTCTCTGACGCTGGCCGCGTCGCCGTGGCGCGCAGAACGTCAAGCGCGCTCGAGGTACACGTAGGGCCTTCATCTGTTAGGGTATGCGTCACCGAGGGGCCGCGCGACCAGGGTTCCTGTGTCCCGTCTCCTGTTGCCCGTTTCCCGAATCCTGATTCCCGAATCTCGATTCCTGAATCCTGATTCCCAATGACTTCCCGTCTCTCCCGGTCCTGGCCCTTACTCGCGCTCTCGCTCCCCTACTGGGGAGCGTTCCTGCTCGCGACGCTCCTGGCTTCCGCGTGCGGTGAGCCGCCCAGCAAAGAGCTCCATCAGGCGCAGGGCGCGATCGATGCCGCGCGCGCCGCCGGTGCGGCGGAATATGCGCCCGAGGCGCTCGAGGCTGCGGACGATGCGCTGAAGCGTGCCGGCGATTTTGCCAACCAACGCGATTATCGCCAGGCGCTCAGCTTCGCCCTCGACGCGCGCGAGCGTGCGCGCACCGCGGCCGCACAGGCAGCAGACGCACAGGCGCGGGCACGCGGTAATGCCGAAAAGGCCGTTCAGGCTCTCCAGACGCGCCTGGAGCATGCCACCGGCCTTCTGGCCAGCGCCAAGGACGCGCGCCTGGCCGCACGAGCGGTTCGTCCGCTCGCCGAGGCGGTCGGCGCCACCGAGAAGGTCTTGCAAGAAGCGCGCTCAACGCTCGAGCGTGGAGACCTCGAAGGCGCGATCACGCTCGTGCGAGATCCTGGCGCGAAGCTCGGCACGGCCATGGAGGCGGTGAGCAACGCCCTCGTTGCACGCGCAAAACGGCGCTAGGAATTCGGGAAACGGGAAAACAGAGCGGGAGACAGGAAACCGGAAACAGGGAACAGGAAACCGGGAAACGGCTGGGCCGGATCAGGCCACAGGACAGCACCGACTCGGGCGAGCACGGGCTGAGATCGGGCCCGATCGTACGCAAGAACGTGCGCAGGGGATCGGTGGTTTCGATGCAGTTTCTGCCAGGTTCAGCTCACGCGGCGGATATCATCCCAGCACGAACGGGGCGAGCAGCAATACCAATCCCACGATGAAGAAGAAGCCGACCACGTCGAGCGCAAAGCCGTACCGCATCATCGAGGTGATGGGCACGTATCCCGAGCTGTAGACAATGGCATTGGGCGCCGTGGAGATCGGCATCATGAAGCCGAGGCTAGCGCCGAAGGTTGCCGCCACGGCGGGCAGCACCGGGTCGACGCCGGACGCTTGGGCCACCGCAATGGCAATTGGCACGAGCATGTTTGCCGAGGCGGTGTTGGAGGTCGTCTCCGAAAGCAGGATGGCGGTGGCTGCGAACAGCACCGCCAAGGTTACCGGTGTGTGCGACGGGAGCCATCCCGTGAGCCCCTCCCCGAGCGCGGTCGCCAAGCCGCTCGCGAACGCGAGCTGCCCCATGGCCAATCCGCCGCCGTAGAGCAGCACCACTCCCCAGTCGATACGCACGGCTTCGTCCCACGTCAGCGTGAAGCGGCGTGCCCGCCAGCTCACGGGGAGCACGAACAGCAAGCACGCCCCGAGCATGGCGGCCACGCCCTCGGGTATCGCCTCCGCGTAGGCCGTGGCAAAGCCAGCCGTACCGTAGCCTGCGACGGCAAACAGGCCGGGCATGATCCAGAGCAGCACCGTGACGCCGAAGGCGATGAGCACATTGCGCTCGCCGCGTGACATGGGTCCGAGCTGCGCCAGCTCCCGCTGGACCAGCGCGGCGCTGTCC
>JBOGIN010000878.1:0-2583 GCA_050742275.1 Vicinamibacteraceae bacterium | reverse complement strand
GTTAGAGACACGTCCGGTGCAGCGCTGCCGGGCGCGACCGTCACGCTCGTCAACGTCGAGACCGGCTTTACCCAAACCACCCTGACCAACGCGGTGGGCAGCTATACGTTCGCCAACGTTCTCGAGGGGTCGTACGACGTTCAGGTGACGCTCGAGAGCTTCCGGGAGTTCAAACGCACGGGCGTACCGGTCAGTACTGGTAATGTCAGCCGGGCCGACGCCGTGCTCGAGATCGGCCAGCTCACGGAGACGGTCACGGTCTCGTCGGACGCCGAGCTGTTGCAAACGGACACGACCGATGTCCGCCAGGAGATCAAGTCGGAAGAGATCACCAACATCCCGCTGGACAACTACCGGAACTATCAGAGCCTGCTCGACCTCGTGCCAGGCACGACGCCGAGCCGCTTCCAGAACGCCGTGGTCGACACGCCGTCGCGGGCGCTCCAGACCAACTCCAACGGGATGAACCCCAACACCAACAGCACGCGCGTGGATGGCGCACGCAACCTCTACACGTGGCTGCCCCACCACACGTTGTACGTGCCGAGCGCGGAGACGATCGAGAGCGTGAACGTCTCGACCGCCAGCATGGGCGCCGATGCCGGCATGTCCGGCGGCGCCTCCGTCACCGTCGTCACGAAGTCTGGCACGAACGAGCTCAAGGGGTCGGCGTACGGGCGGTTCAACAACGAAGACCTGAACGCGAGCAGTTACTTCACGCACGATCGGAGCCCGACGCGTCACACGATCGCCGCCGGCGCGTTGGGCGGTCCCCTCAAGCGGAACACGCTCTTCTTCTTTGGCGCGTGGGAAGGTCAGTATCAACGAAATCCCTCCGAGACCTTCTACGACGTGCCGCCCCTCGCCATGCGAAACGGCGATCTCAGCGGCGCGCTCAACGACGATGGCTCGCGGCAACTCATCTACGACCCGGCCACGGGAGACGAGGAGGGCCGAGGACGTCTGCCATTCCCCAACAACGTCATTCCGTCCGAACGGCTCAACCCGATCGCGCGCCGCGTGCAGGAGTTCTATCCCGAGCCGAATTGGGACGAGGACAGCTACGTCACCACGCGCACCGATCGGTTCGATCGCGATCAGCTCGACCTCAAGATCAACTGGAACCGCAGCGCGACGCACCAGATCTGGGGCAAGCTCGGTGCGACGGATGCGGAGGTCACCGAGCGGTTCAAGCTGGGCTTCGAGGACGGAAGCACCGGCGACACGCGAACCTACGCTGCCAGCGTCGGCCAGACCTGGACGCTCGGGCCCACCCTCGTGCTCGACTCGACGCTCGGCTACTCGCGGCTCGATCAACAGGTCGTGCCCGCGAGCTACGGCGAGAACTGGGGCAGCGAGATCTTCGGGATTCCGGGCACCAACGGCGACGACGTCCGATACAGCGGCATGCCGGTCATCGAGACGGGCTTCCACTTGATTGGCGTCGACGAGAACTGGATGCCGTTGGTGCGTGACGATCCCACCTGGACCTTCTCGACCAACCTGACGAAGTCGACGGCCACGCACAACCTCAAGGTCGGGTTTCGCCTCGATCATCTCGCCATGAACCACTGGCAGCCGGAGTTCGGGCCGCCGCGCGGGCGCATCAACGCGGCCAACACGCTCACGTCGCTCAGAGATGGTCCGCAGACGCCGAACCGCTACAACGAGTACGCCGCGTTCTTGCTCGGCCATGTCGAGAGCTTCCAGAAGAGCGTGCAGTGGGAGGAAATGACGACCCGCGAATGGCAGATGGGCCTCTTCGTGAGCGATCGGTGGAACCTGGGCGACAGGCTCACCCTCAACCTCGGTCTGCGCTGGGAGTACTACCCGCTGATGACCCGCCAGGGACGCGGCGTCGAGCGGCTCGACTTCGCCACGATGGATATGCTCCTCGGCGGCGACGGCGGACACCCGACCGATCTGGGCATCGACGTACCGCTTGGCCTCTTCTCGCCGAATCTGGGCCTGGCGTATCGCATCACGGAGAACACGGTCTTCCGCACGGGATACGGCTTGAACTACGATCCGCTCCCTTTCGGCCGGCCGCTGCGCGGCTCGTTCCCGCTGACGATCGCCTACACCACCGAGCAACCGAACGCCTGGACGCACGCCGGGACGATAGACGAGGGGATCCCCACGCCGCCGGACCCGAACCTCGCGTCCGGCCGTGTGCCGGTGCCGGGCACGGTGTCCATCAGGACCCCCGATCCGGAGAACGTCGACCGTGGCTATATCCAGTCGTGGAACGTGTCGGTCGAGCGGCGCCTGCCGTGGGACACCTCGCTCAACCTCGCCTACGTAGGGTCGAAGCACACGGGCGGTTTTGCAGACCGTGAGCTGAACTGGTCACCGCCCGGCGGCGGAACGGAGGGGCGCCAACTGTACGAGGAGTTCGGCCGCACGGCAAGCACGGATCTCTGGGGCAGCTTCACCGAGTACAACTACCACTCGCTGCAGGTCGCGGTGAATCGGCGCTTCACCAACGGGCTGCACATCCGAGGCGCCTACACCTGGAGCAAGGCCATGAACATGACCGATGAGGACGGCTGGGCCGGGCTCACCTGGAACTCGCCGGCGCAG
>JBOGIN010000877.1:0-4220 GCA_050742275.1 Vicinamibacteraceae bacterium | reverse complement strand
GGCCCCGTTAGGCCGCCAGCAGCCTTCGGTACGGACGGCCCTTTCGGCAAACGGGGAGCGACCCCCCTCCCCCCGACCCGAGCCTCTGGCTCCGGAGGGGGGTCGCTCCCCGTTTGCGCTTTGCGTCCCTGTGCACAGGCAGCGCCGTGCCACGTCTGGCGCGGGACAAATCCAGGGCGTCCCCTGCTGAACACCTATTCGCGGTCACACTGTCGTCACGACTGACCAGCGTCTGAATCACAAGGAGTGCTCATGCCCTTCATCAAGACCCGCACGCGTAAGATTCGAATGATTCGTCATACTTCGCGCTTAACCGAAGGCAACCGCGAGGCGCTCTACGCGTACGCGAGGATGCTGAATGACACCACCGACTACGTGCTCAATCAGTTGATCGAGCGGGTGCTCGCAACAGACAAGGACTTTGTCGCCTGGCGCGACGACGAGCGGAACCGAGCGGCGCCGACGCCAGTAACCCAGCCACCGAATGCTGAGCCCGTGACGGGAAACTGACGGCGAGACGACAATGCGGACCGTACTAGATCACCGATTCGTGACAAGCCTCGGGGGCGCCGCAGTGATTGGCGCAATCGGGCCCTCGTACTTTCCCTTCCCCGCGAACGAACCGATCCTCGCGTTCATCTACTTGAAGGACCCCATCGTGTACCAAGCCCTGGCGTCCGTCTACATGGCGCTGTGGTACAGCACGGCATTCCTGGCGCTCACCTTCCTGCTTTCGGGGCTGTTCATTTTCGTCGCTGATCGGGAACGCTCCGTGGTGCGTCTACCACTGCCACCGTACCCCGATCCGACAACGCGTCCCGAACCATTCTTGATCCTCGGTGAGCAACACTTCGCGCGCCGCCCAGCGCGTGCTCGCGAGCCTCGCTGGCTCACCATTCCCGAGCGCGGTCTCTTTGCCGGCGTCGCGATCTTCGGTGCCATTGGGACCGGGAAGACGTCAGGCTGCATGTATCCCTATGCGCAGCAGCTGCTCACGTGGGCCGCGGATGACCCTGACCGGAAGATGGCCGGATTGGTCCTCGAGGTGAAAGGCGATTTCTGTCACAAGGTGCGGCAGATGCTCGCGGCGGTGGGACGCCAAGACGACTACATCGAACTGAGCCTGGACGGTGCGTACTGCTACAACCCCATTCACGGCGATCTGGAACCGTACGCCCTCGCCTACAGTCTCGCCACGCTGATCAACCAGTTGTACGGACGCAGCAAGGAGCCGTTCTGGCAACAGGCGTACACGAATCTCGTGAAATTCGTCGTGACCGCGGCCCGGCTGGCTGACGGGTACACAACCCTGGCGGACGTGTATCACGCCTGCATCAGTCCCGATACGCTCCACGCGCTCGTGGAACGCGCACGCAGACGGCACATCACGCGACGCGTCATGGTCGACCGCACCACCTTCGCGCAACAGGAACAGGCGCTCACCGCACTCGCCGCATGGACGCTCTCGCCTGCGGCGCCGGCGACCGCCGCGCACAGCGACGATCTCGTTACACGCCTCCACGCCCTGAACGTGCCCTTCGAGACACTCGACATTCCAGAACCACACGTCACAGCCGAGGCACGCGAGCGCCTCGCTGCTGTCGAGCGCTGGTACGACAACGACTGGCTCCGGATGGAACCGCGGTTGCGCACCTCGATTGTCGAGGGCATTGCGGTCGTCTTGTCGCTCTTCGACGACAATCCTCGCGTCAAGCGCGTCTTCTGTCCCGGCAAGGAGGCGTACGAACCAGGCGCCACGTACCCACTCCAGCCCTTGCCGCTGGGCGATCTCCTCGAACAGGGCAAGGTCGTTGCTCTCAATTTCCCGACCTCGCTCAACCCGGGCCTCGCCCGCATCCTCGGCACGTTGTTGAAGCAAGACTTTCAGCGCGCGATGCTGCATCGCATACCCAGGCTCGAAGCCATGGGGGCGCAGGCCGGGCGAAACGTGCTCTTCATGGCCGACGAATATCAGTACTTCGCCACGGCTGGAGGGATGGATCCCAGTGGTGACGACCGGTTCTTCGCACTCAGCCGTCAAGCGCGCTGCATCCCGATCGTGGCCACCCAGAGCGTCAGCTCACTCCGCTCGGCGCTGCCCGATGAGACGGCCTGGCGCACCCTGCTGCAGTGTTTCCGTACCAAGCTGTTCTTGGCCTTAAGCGACGACTTCAGCGCGCAATGGGCTGCTGAGCTTTCTGGGCGAGCCCGTCGTCTTCAACCAGAGTTCACCGTATCAGAGGCGGGGCAGGATGCCTCCGTCAGTCTGCTGACGGGCAAAGCCGCGGCGCCGAAGGCCACCATCACCACCACGAAGCACTACAACCTGCGCATCGACTACGTCTTCCAACCGAAGATCTTTGCCGAGCTGCGGAATGCGCAGGCCATCGCGCTCCCGTATGACGGGTCCAACCCCTTGCCGCCCACCTATTGCTATCTGAAGCCGTACTACCTCGATGTTCGCACCTCGTACTTCGACCATGTCGCGCGAGGCGACCTATGAGCTTCGATCTGATCCTGCCCTTCCTGAAGCCGATCGCGCATCTGATCACCGACACCACTGTGTCGGAGGTCATGGTGAATCCCACGAAACGGGTCTTCATCGAACGCACGGGACAGCTCGACGAAGTGCCTGGCGTGCATCTGGACGAGCGCAACCTGCGTGTCGCCGTGCGCAACATTGCGCGCGTGCTCGGCGACGACATTTCTGACGAAAAACCGCTCCTCGATGCACGACTGCCCGACGGCTCGCGCGTGGCGGCCGCCCTGCCGCCCTGTTCCGTCGGCGGCACCACGCTCACGATTCGGAAATTCGGCACACGCTTCTACACCGCCCGCGAGCTCGTCGAGCTGGGAACGATGACCACAGCGCTCGTGGAAAGGCTGACGAGCGCGATGCAGAGGCGCGAGAACATCCTCATCTCGGGCGGCACCGGGACCGGGAAGACGACCGTCCTGAATGCTCTCGTCAGTTACATTCCAGATACTGACCGTATCGTCCTCATTGAGGACACGTCCGAGCTGCGTTTAGACAAGCCGAACTTGGTTCGCTTCGAAGCACGCCGTGAGCAGGCCGATCGTCCGGCGGTCACGATTCGGGATCTGTTGCGGGCGACGCTGCGTCACCGCCCCGATCGCATCATCCTCGGTGAAGTCAGGGGCGGGGAAGCCTTCGACCTCTTGCAGGCGCTCAACACGGGACACAGCGGCAGCCTCAGCACCATTCACGCCAATTCCGCGAGCCAGGCGCTGACCCGTCTGGCCAACTGCGTTCTCATGAGCGGTGTAGAGCTGCCCTATCAAGCCATTCGGGCGTCGTTGGCTGACACTGTCCACTACGTGCTTCACCTGGAACGCGACGGCCCCCGACGCGTCGTGCGCGAGCTCACCCGCGTGGGACACTACCATCCGGGCGCTGACACCTTCACGCTTCAGCAGCTCTATCACCGAGGAGGCGAGCGTTGTCCAGCATGAGAGTCAACATTTCGCTGCTCATCCTACTCACCCTCGGCGCCTGCGGCGACGGAGGCTCACCGACGAGCCCGTCGCCGACACTCATCGCGCAAGGACGTTGGAGCGGTAGCCTGACGGATAATAGCGGCACCACGGGCACGCTGACGCTGACGTTGACGCAAGACGCTGGGTCCAACGCCATCAGTGGCACCGCCTCCCTGTCGCATCCAGCCTTGTCGATAGGTAGCGGCGCCGTTTCCGGTGGCGTCACGCGCAACACACCGCCAACCGACGGTGCGCTCTCCATCGCCGCAGGCGGCGCATGTCCTGTCAGCCTCAACCTCCCATGCGCCTTCCCTACTCGCACGCGACTCGAGGGCACGATTGGAGGTGGGAACGCTGCCTGCGACCTCTCCCTCTCCGGCAATTTCAGCCTGACGAAGCAATAGGCCAACTCACGTCATGTCACAACCTGTCCCGTGGGAGCCCCCAGCCAACACTTCCTCCGCTCGAGGATATGGCCGACCGAGTGGTCTTGGGCGCCGCGTGCCGGGCGACGATGGGGCGCGACGACGACCAGTAACGTTGCGGCGGCCCTCGAATGCATGCTGAGGACCGAAAACATCGTCATCCAGAGAGGTCTTGGCAACCAGATAGGTGCACTCAAATCCGCGATGATCGACGTCAACGACTTTTGGAGGCGCCGCTCAGAAACTAGACCAGTCCGCCGCTCGGAAAGTGATCCACCGGAAGGACGTTCATTCTAC
>JBOGIN010000876.1:0-11050 GCA_050742275.1 Vicinamibacteraceae bacterium | reverse complement strand
CATCCGGCGCGGCACTCACGCTGAAGAGGAAAGGAAGCGCGACGCCGAGGACCGCCAGGATCCGTCCAGCCGTTCTCCGCATTGTCGTAGCCGCTACCTGTACGGTATCCGACCGCTCACAGGGTGTCAAACAACGGACCGAGGACAACATGGGGGGACGCCACACGCTCTGGGTCGGCGTCATCACCGACGACACACAGCAGCGACAGCCCGCCTCCACCTACTCGTCGTTGGGCACGCGCTGCGGCAGGACGGCTGATGTCGATCGCTCGCGGCTCGTGTGCGGGCGGAATCGCCGGTAGACCTCCACGCAGAGAGGGATCACCGACACGATAATCACCAGCAGAATGATGTGGTGGATGCGATCGACGAGCGGGCTCTGGCCGAGAAAGTACCCCAACCAGAGAAGCGACGTGATCCACAACACGCCGCCGGCGACGTTGTAGAAGACGAAGCTGCGGTATGGCATGTTAGCCACGCCCGCCATGAACGGGACGAACGTTCGCAGGATGGGCACGAAGCGGGCGATGACGATCGACCGTCCGCCCTTGCGCAGATAGAACTCGTGCGCTTTCTCCACGTATTTGCGCTTGAAGAAGCGGCTGTCCTCGCGCTGGAAGATCGCATGCCCCGTTTTTCGTCCGAGCAGGAAGCCCACCTGATCGCCGATCACGGCGGCCAAGAGCAGCAGCACGTACGTGGTCCAGATGTCGAGATGCGGGAGCCCCGGAAACGGCTTTGCGCACACCACGCCGGCGGTCACCAGCAGCGAGTCGCCCGGCAGGAAGAAGCCAACCAGCAGGCCGGTCTCGGCAAAAACGATTGCGACGAGCACCGACAAGCCACCCCAGCCGATGAGTGCCCTGATACCTTCATCGCTGTGTAGGGTGCGGAGCCACTCCAGTGTCTGCTGCCAGAGTTCAGGCATAAAGCACGAAACAATCCAACCTTCGACCTTGCCACAGAATACCTGTTATCGAGTGGAACCGAAACCCGCGGCGAGGGTCGCGCCCGCTGTCGGCATGCCGCCGGTGATCCGCTGCTGATCGGTGCCGACCGACGGCGCTCCGCGCGACGTGCCGCGATCATGGCGCTCGAGCTGCGTTTCGCACCACTCGCGTGCCGTCCAGATACCGATAGACACGCCCGCCCGTCCTCATAGTCGAGAACGTTCCGGTGACCTGATAGGCGCCGTCCTCCGTGCGCGCCGTGTGCTCCGTTGTTCGCACCGCGCTCGCGTCGACAGGCGCGACGCCGGCCAGCGCTTCGTCGAGCGACCGTCCCTGCATGGACGATGGAGCTCGGATGCCGAGCAGCTTCAGGAACGTCGGCGCGAAGTCGACGTTGGCGCTCGGCACATCGACCGTGACGCCGCGCGCGAGATCGGGGCCGGCCGCAATCAGCGTGTTGTGGATATCCCACGGGCTCGAGCTGCCGTGTCCGGCCGTTCCGCGCGAGGCGGTCGTCCCCCGCATGCCGTACGCGTTTGACGCGTCCGTCCAGTCGGGGGAGAAGAGAATCTGCGCGGATCGCTCGTGACTCCACCGCGCTGCGTCGAACGACAGCGTGCCGGCGACCTGGCCGTCGAGCGACTGCGGCTCGGCCGCGCGCGTGAAGATCGCGCCCACGCCAGTCGTCCGCTGCAGCAGGGACACAATGGCTGCGACCGTGCTTTCGTTACCCTCCGGCAGGTAAATCGCGCCGCCTGCGGTAACGACGCGCGGCGTGCCGTCCGGGCCGGGCGCCGCGAACGGCTTCAGGAGCACGTCGAGGTCGACACCCCCGGTGTACGTGGAGAAGCCGTGGTCCGAGGTCACCCAGATGTTGTAGCTGTCGAGCAGGCCCGCGGCTCGCAGGCCGTCCTGGACGCGCTTGATCTCTCGGTCGACCTGTCGGAGCATTTGGGTCGTCGCGGGAGCGCCAACCCCGTTGTCATGCGCCGTCGAGTCGAGGCCGCCCAGCCACATCACCGTGACCGACGGATCGACTTGCGGAAGGCCCACCTTCAGGAACGCATCCACGGCGTACCGGTCGCGCGCCGCCGGCGGGTCCGCGTCGGTAGGGGCGGGACCAACGGTTTTCATCGCCCCGACCATCCGTTCCGGCAGCACGTATTGGTAATGAAGAATGGCGCCGCCCGAGACCGTGTGGTTGTTGAGAAACGCCGATCCGCCCGATCCCGAGCTGACGACGAGCATCTTCCGCCCGGCGCTCTGCAACACCTCGCCGAGCGTCGAGGCGGTGAGCAGCTGGCCTTCGGCTTCGGCAATCTTCAACAGGCTCTCGCGGCTGGACGTGTCGAGGAACTTCGTTGGCTCGACGGCGGGGAAGAACACCGAGTTGCCCAGCAGTCCGTGCGTTTCGGGATACGCGCCGGTCGAGATGGAGGAGGCGTTCACCCGCGTCACCGTCGGATACACCGCATGGTGCCGGTTGAAGACGACACCGCGCTTGCCGAGCGCGGTGAGATTCGGCATCACCTCCGCGGTGACGTAGTCTGGCCTGAGGCCGTCGATCAGGATGAGGAGGTGGCGCCGCGGTGGCTCGGGCGAGGCGTACGCGGCGAGTGGGGCGATGCAGAGCAGCAGCAACCTGACGTGCCGTGAGGTGAAGCGAATGGAGCGTGCAATCGTCACGCTGGGATCGTATCGCGGAGAGACGACGTTCTCGTCACTTGGGGTCTGGGCTGAGGCGCCGTGACGCCTGTCCGATGTGGGCCGGCTCTGTGCCCCTCTCCGGATCAGGCGATAATGCCGTTCCGTGAGACGAATCCTGGTCGTGACCTCCGGCGCGTTGTTCGTGCGCGGCGGTCATACGGTCATTGCCGAGGAGACCTGCGCGGCGTTGCGGCGAGCGGGCTTTGCTGCCGAGCTTCTCGTCACGCCGCAAAACCGATTCGGACGTCAGCTTTCCGCCTACCTCGCCACCTGGCTGACCGACGTCGGTGAGACGGCCGACGGCCAACCGGTGGATCAGGTCATCTCGTTCCGCTTTCCCTCCTACGCCGTGCGGCACCCACGGCACGTCTGCTGGCTCAATCATCGGATGCGCGAATACTACGATCTGTGGGAGCGCTTCACCTCCGGCATTGGCCGGCGGGGACGGTTGAAGGAGCGTGTGAGACGAAGCGCCACGCACGTCATCGATCGCGCGCTGCTCACGCGGAACGTGACGCGGTTGCTCGCACAGTCGGGCACGATTCAGCAGCGTCTCCGGCGTTTCGGCGGCATCCCGAGCGAGGTGCTGTACCCACCCGCGCCCGAGCGGCCATACCGCACCGACGAGTTCGGCGACTACATCTTCGCCGTGTCGCGGCTGCACCCGCTCAAGCGTCTCGATCTCCTGGTCGACGCCGCCGCGAAGATGCGGAATACGTCGCTCGGCGTGAAGATCGCTGGCGAGGGCGAGGATCGGCCGCGCCTCGAGGAGCTGATTGCGCGCCGAGGCCTCGAAGGACGCGTGGAGCTCCTGGGGCGCATTTCCGACGACCAGCTCGTCGAGCACTACGCGCGGTGCCGGGCGGTGTTCTTTGCGCCGTGGAGCGAAGACTACGGCTTCGTCACGCTGGAGGCGTTTCGATCTGGCAAGGCAGTGGTCACCGCGCCGGACAGCGGCGGGCCGGCCGAGCTGGTCGTCGACGGCACGACCGGCTTCGTGGTCGAGCCGACGCCGGAGCGGATGGCAGCATGTCTGGATCGTCTTGCCGCAGATCCGGGTCTTGCCGAGCGGCTCGGCCTTGCCGCCCTGCCCGTCGCTGGCGGCCACACCTGGGCCCACGCCGTGGACGTCCTGACCCGCTGAAAGCCCTAACCGCTCTGCTGGAATCGTCGTCTTATTGACAGATGGAGGCGACCGAGGCCGCACTCCTGGCGCGGGCGCGCGCCGGCGATTCGGACGCGTTTGGTGAGCTGGTCAAACGTCACAGCCGGGGTGTCTTCGCCGTGGCGTTTCGCGTGACCGGCAACGAGCAGGATGCCGAAGACGTCGTCCAGGAGACCTTCATCAAGGCCTACCGCCAGCTCGGACGGTTCGAAGAACGGGCGCGGTTCAGCACCTGGCTCACCCGCATTGCCGCCAACTGCGCGGTGGACTTCCTCCGCTCCCGGTCGCACCGCGACCCGGCGGGGACTGTCGAGGCAGATGGGGGAGGCGTGGCGCCGGAGGGATGGCCGTGTCCGGCGCCGCTCCCGGATCGGGAGGCCCTTGGCGGTGAGGTTCGTGAACGCCTCCATGCCGCAATGGCGGAGCTGACCCCCATGGAGAGGGCCGCGTTCGTCCTGCGGCATTTCGAAGGAGAATCGATCGAGGTCATCAGCGCGGCGCTCGGCTTGAAGGCGAGCGCGACCAAGCACAGCATCTTTCGAGCGGTCCGCAAGATGCGCGCGGCGCTCGGGCCGTTCGTGCGGCCGGCGACGCCTCCGCGACGAAGCCTGCGGCCACACGAAGGCGCCTCGGTGCTCGCCAAGCGGGCGGACTTGTGAGGAACCAAACACGCGTCCCGGGCAGCGGACGGAAGCAATGAACCATCTGAACGACGAACAGCTCATTCTCTTTCACTACGGCGAGACGCCGGAGCCGGTGAGCTGCGCACGGCATCTGGAGGCGTGCGCGTCGTGTCGTCGATCCTATGACGCGCTGCGCACGCTGCTCGCCGCTGGGGCCTCGTGGGAGCCGCCGCCGCGTGATGCCCTGTATGGGGAGCGCGTGTGGACGCGGCTCGAGCCGCAGATTCGAGCCTTACAAGCCTCGTCGTCCGCGCAGGTCGCAGTGTCGGTCGGTGCTGATCGCCGACCGCAGGCCGGTTGGCTGGGGGGCTTCGGCGATCTGTTTCGACCGCGCATCGTCGCGCTCGCAGCCTACGGCGCGGCGCTCGCCACCCTGATCTTCGTCCTCGTGCAGTCGTCGCCTCGACCGGAGGAGGCGTTGCCGCCCGCGCAATCGGTCCAGGTAGATCAGGCGCGCGAGCGGGTGCTGCTCAGCTCGCTTGGCGATCACTTCGATCGCTCGCAAATCATGCTGCTCGAGCTGACGAATCAAGAGGAGTCGCTCGACGCCGCCGGTGCGCAGGCATGGGCGCAGGACCTGCTCGCGACGAACCGGTTGTACCGGCAAGCCGCGGCCAGCGACGGCGAGGCGGCCATGGCCGGCGTGCTCGACGATTTGGAGCGCGTGCTGCTCGAGGTCGCGCACACACCAGCAGAGCCGCAAGCGCAGCCGGCGCGCTTCAGAGCGACGAGAGCGGATGCCCGAGAGATGCTCTTCAAGCTCCGCGTCGCGGGCGACACGGTGCGGGCCCGCGAGCGCGAGGCATTCGAGATGCCTGTTGTCTTTGCTGATGATGCTGGGTCGAAATGAGAAAGTGTGACGGCATTTTCTTCGGAGCTTTGCTATGTCCACGGCACGTTTGATCGTTACTACCGTTGGAACCCTCGCGCTGGGCGTGGGGACCGCCCTGGCCCAGCCGGCACGCTCGATCCCGCTACTGCCGCCGGAGCTCGACGAGTCGTTCGACGTCGCCCTGTCGATGACGTCCGCCGAGCAGGCGCGCGCGGAAGCAGAAGAGCGTGCGAAGGCCGAGCACGCGCGGATGCAGGCGCAGGCGGAGGCTGTGCGAGCGCAAGTCGAAGCCGCCGCCCGCGAGTTCCCTTCGAGCTTTTACTTTCACGGCTTCGGCGACTTCGAGTACGGACGCGTGATCCGCGCGCTCGACCGCGGGCTCTATGAAGAGGCGTTGTCTGGCTTGAGAAAGCTCACCGAGGCGCCGCCGGCACTCAGAGAACGTGATCTCGAGGGGCCCAAATCGTTGGCCGTTCGCCCAGACGCGATCGCCTATTGGATTGCTTACACGCATTACAAGCTCGGCGAAGCGACAGCTGCGCTCAATGCGCTCAACAAGCTCTCTAAGACCTGGCCGGAGAGCGGGTGGCGCAACGACGCGCGCGCCCTCGAGATCGAGATCCGGCAGTCGAGTGGCCAGCCGGTGCGCCTGGAAACGATCGAGGACGCCGAGCTGAAGATTCTGGCGCTCCAGGGCCTCGTGCACGCAGGGCGACCGGAGGCGATGCCGGCGCTGGAGCGCATCGTCTTTGGGGTGAACCCGCCGCGCGTGAAGGAGCGCGCCATGTTCGTCCTCGCCCAGAACCCGTCACCAAAGGCGCGGGAGGTGATGGTGAAGGTGATCAAAGGCGGCGCGAATCCCGATCTGCAGGTTGTCGCGGTGCGGCACCTGGCTGCCTTTGGGCCGGAGAGCGCGGAGCTGCTCACCGATGCCTACGGGTCCACCTCCGATACGCGCGTCAAGGAGGCGGTGATCTTGCAGCTCGCAGCCAGACAGCGCGCGAAAGCCCTCGTGAGCCTGGCCCGCAAGGAAAAAGATGCCAACCTCAAGAGGCGCATCGTCGAGCGGCTGGGCCAGATGAAGTCCAAGGAGGCGACCGACTATCTGTTGGAGATCGTCAACAAGTAACTAGCACGCACCACGAGACCAACAATCCCGTGACGGCCGCACGGCCGTCCCTTCACGACAGGCTCGCACTCGCCACGGCGCTCGAGGCCCGCACCCCTCCAGTGTTCAATCTCGCGAGCGTTGTTGGTATGTAAGCTCCGGTGATTCATAATAGGGCTCCTTCAAGCTGAGATGGAGTGCACCATGGACGTAACCGAGGAGCACGTCACGAGCTATCTCCGCGCCCTGGGTGCCGGTGAAGGTGCGGCACTGGGTCAGCTCTTCTCGGCTGCGTACGCGGTGCTCCGAGACGTGGCTCACGTCCAGCGCCGACGCTGGTCGGGCGAGGAAACACTGTCCACGACGGCGCTGGTGCACGAGGCCTACCTCAAGCTTGCCCGACAAGCGTCTCCCCAATGGCAGAGCCGGGAGCACTTCTTGCGCGTCGCCGCGCGGGCCATGCGACACATCCTCATCGACTACGCGGAGCGCCGTCACGCGGCGAAACGCGGAGGCGACAGCACATTCGTGCCCGTGGACGGGACGCCGTTGATCGATGACTCACGCATTGAGGACATGCTCGCGCTCTCCGAGGCGCTCACCTGTCTCGCCCGCCAGAACCCCCGTCAGGCTCAGGTCGTCGAATGTCGATTCTTCGCGGGCCTGGAGGTCGAGGATACCGCCGTGGCGCTTGGGGTTTCTTCGACGACCGTGAAGCGCGACTGGCGCCGCGCCCAGGCCTGGCTGTATCGCCGGCTCGGTCCACGACCGGCCCCGGAGCAGGTGGGCCGTGGGGACCGGGGATGGTAATGTCTGCGGATCCGGAGCGCGACCAGGGTGAACGTATCCAGAAGCTCTTGGACGAGCTGGAGGATGTACCGCCAGCCAGCCACCGCGGCTACCTCGCAAAACGGTGCTCGGATCCGGAATTGTGCGGGGAGGCGCTCTCTCTGCTCGCTGCCGAGCGGGAGGCACCTGACTATTTGGATCGGTTCGCGCGCTGCGTGGTGCCGGCCCTCACCACGCCTCCCGATCCGAAGGGCAGGTGCGTGGGCGCCTATCGTCTGCTGCGACCTCTAGGCCGCGGTGGCATGGGCGTGGTCTACGAGGCGGAGCGCGCCGACGGTGCCTTCCAGCAACACGTCGCGCTGAAGCTCCTCACGACGGCGCTCGCCGGCACCGACGCCCACGATCGGTTTCTCGCCGAACGTCACATCCTGGCTGGCCTGGCGCACCCAGCCATTGCCCATTTGCTGGATGGGGGCGTCGCCTCCGACGGCACACCGTGGTTCGCGATGGAATACGTCGACGGCGAACCGATCGATGCCGACTGCGACGGACGACAGCTCGGCATCCGACACCGGCTCGAGCTCGTCCTCCAGGTATGCGAGGCCGTGGAGCACGCCCACCGCCGCCTCGTGATCCACCGCGATTTGAAGCCCGCGAACATCCTGGTGACCCGCGAGGGCCGGATCAAGCTGCTCGACTTCGGCATCGCCAAGCTGCTCGACGCGACGGCAAGCGACCGCCTCGTCTCCCCGACGCGTACTGGGCAGCCGGTCATGACCCCAGAGTATGCCAGCCCGGAGCAGGTCCGTGGCGAGCCCCTCTCCACTGCCTCCGACGTGTATCAGCTTGGCATGCTGCTCTACCGCCTGTTGACTGGGCGGTGGCCCTACACGCTCGACTCCCGCGACGGCTGCGACATCGCGCGCGCGATCTGTGAACAGACGCCCACACGGCCCAGCACGGTCGTGTTCCGCGACACGCGCGAGCCGTTGACGCCCGCCGCCAGAGCGATCGCCGAGAAGATCTGCCGGGCGCGCCACTCGTCGCCGGCGCGGCTTCGGCGACAGCTCCGCGGCGACCTAGACAACATCGTGCTCAAAGCACTCCGAAAGGAGCCGGAGCGTCGGTACGGATCCGTCGACTCTCTTGCCCAGGATATCCGTCGTCACCTGGACGGCCACCCGGTGACGGCGCGGCCCGACACGCTGTTCTACCGCGGTCG
Source organism: Vicinamibacteraceae bacterium (assembly GCA_050742275.1). GTDB lineage: Bacteria > Acidobacteriota > Vicinamibacteria > Vicinamibacterales > Vicinamibacteraceae > WHTT01. The sequence goes on along the minus strand of JBOGIN010000876.1, from coordinate 2,594 downwards.
CAAGTTTCTCGAGCGCCACAGCGTTGGGGTGACCGCGGCTGCGGCCCTGCTCATGATCGCTCTGGTCTTGGCGGGGCTCCATACGTGGCGGATCCAGCGCGAACGGGCGCGGGCCGAGGCCGCGGCCGCGCAGGCGACCGAGATGAGTCGGTTCCTCACGCGTCTGTTCGAAAGCTCCGATCCTCGGGAGGCCAAGGGGGCGGAGCTCACGGCGCGGGAGCTTCTGGATCGCGGCGTCGCGCGCGTGGATCGGGAGCTGGCCTCGCAGCCCGAGCTTCACGCCGAGATGCTGAGGGTTCTCGGGCGAACCTACCTGGAGCTCGGCCTTTACAATTCAGCGGATCGGCTGCTGAGGCGAGCGCTCGCATCGTACCGGCCTCGACTCGGACTCGACCATCCGGACGTGGCGAGAGTACTCGCCGACATTGGCCTGTTGCAGTTCCGTCGTGGCGAGTACGCGCGAGCCCGGAAGCAGCTGGAAGCAGCGGCTCGCATCCTCGACATCTCGCACAGTGGCGACCCCGCTGGCCTCGCCCGGGTGCTCGCAACCTTGGGCGCGGCGTACCGCGAGCTCGGCGACTACAAGTCAGCTCTGCCGACACTCGAGCGGGCATTGGCGATCCAGGAGCGCACGGCCGAGCGGAGCTCCGCGGCCACCGCGTTGATTCTGCGGCGGCTGGGCGGCCTGCTCGTCCATCTAGGCAGGCTCGAGCGAGCCGAGGCGCTATACGAGCGTGCCTTGCGTGTTTACGAGCGAGAGCCCGGGAAGGATTATCCAGAGGTCGGCAAGACGCTGGTCGACCTCGCAAGCATCCGAGCGATTCAAGGAGAGACCGAAGGGGTCGAGGCGATGTACCGACGCGGTCTCACCATCCTCCGGAATGCCTACGGGCCGGCGCATGACACGGTGTCGTCGGCTCTCAACAATCTGGGCAGCTTTCTCCTGCAGGTTGGGCGCTACGCGGAGGCGGTCGACGTGCTCGAAGATGCACTTGCGGTCAACGTGAAGGCGCTGGGACCCGACAACCCCAGAGTGGCCGCCACGCTGGCGAGCCTGGGCGAAGCTTACTCGGGCAGCGGCCGTCTTCGGGAGGCCCGCCGCTACTACCAACGCAGTGTAAGCGTCCGTGAGGCGGGCCTCGGGACGGACCGGTTCGACGCGCTGCTCTTCCACAGCCTCGTGCATCTCGGTCGGACAAGTGCCGATCTCGGTGATTCGGCAGCGGCGGAGCGCGCGCTCACCAGGGCCCTCGCCCTCTGGCGTCAGGGTGCCAAGACGACGAATCCGCAGCTCGCACCCTCGCTGCTCTACCTTGGTCGCTGGCTCGTCGACCACGGACGCTGCCACGGGACAATCCCAACACGCTGGACGAGCACATCAGGTGCCGCCCTGCAGGGTTTGCTGGCCAGTTGCTCGTGAAGGGCGCCCCCGCGCGATTGACGAAGCCGCCGAGCAGGGCTTCGGTTCATCACTCACGGCTCCGCGTGCCAGTCGCGCCGCCGAATCTGACAGTCGTCTCGTTGGAGCAGATAGCGGTGCCGGCTTCGCACACCTGGAATGCATAGACGGCGCGGCCTCGACGCTCTGTGGAGTAAGTGTGAAGGCCGTCGTTCGGTACGGTCGCCACGATCTCGCCATTGCGAAGGATGTCGACCTGGGGCGAGGTCGCACCGTCCCAGGAGAGATCCACCACGTGGAAACCCTGCGTCCAGCGTCCGTCGGCGCTCAGCGCGATAGGGGGCGGCGGGGCGCCGTCGTCCAGCTTTGCCCGGATCATCAGGGCGCGATAGTTGGCGTGCTCGGTCATGCCGTCCCACTGGCCGAATGTCGGGAGGAAGCGCTCGAACGACGGATGGCGCGCCGTCCCGTGGCTCTCATCGGCGGCGATGAATCTGCCGGGGAACTGCATTGGATTCCACCGCACGCCGAGGAAGACCATCGGCGTGCCGCCCTTTGGGGCAAGCGCGGTGATGTCTATTTCGAACCACAGCGCATGAGGAAACCGGGGAATGCCTCTGGCCGACACTGAGATTGAGCCGAGCTCAGTCGTGGGTCCGCCCTCGGGCGTGCCGTCGTAGGCGACGATATCGAAGTCGAGGTTGCCGGCTTCGGCGTTCCGCGTGAGCTGGACGCACATCGTCGTCGGCACTACCGTCAGGCGATCAGGGTTGACGAGCTGCTGGACCTCGTAGCCGCTGACGACGTTCGGGTCTCCGGAATACCCATTTTCGGCCGTGCCATCGTCGTAGATCACGCCCTCCCGACAATCACGCGGCGGCGCGGGTCCGACCTCAATCGCCGGCGGCTCTTGTCCGAGCGCCACGCCGGACATGCCAGCCGTGGCCAGCAGGACCGACAGCACGGCATTCCCGGGCCAACGTCGACCGATAGTCATGCGTCCCCCCATCGAGTGAGCAGATTGTACCCCCTTGATAGATAAACGGAATTTGGCCTCCTCGGGGACCAGGCCGGCCGAAAGCGAGCCGAGACGTCATCACTCATCCAAAGAGCTCGTGAAGTTCCGCGGCACATTGCGCGAGGTCTTGTGACCCTTCGCCTGCGAGTCTCCCGTAATACGAAATGGGAAATGACT
>JBOGIN010000875.1:0-4385 GCA_050742275.1 Vicinamibacteraceae bacterium | reverse complement strand
CGTCGAAGAACAGGAACTCCTCGAGCCGGCTGATGTAGCCCTCGTACGAGCCGAAGAAGAAGAGCTGATTGCGGCGGATGGGGCCCCCGAGCGTCCCGCCGAACGTGTGGCGCTCGATGGGGAGCTTCTCGGGCGCTTCGCCGCGACCGAAGTAATACGGCGTGGCGTTCAGGCGCTCGTTGTTGAAGAACTCGAACGCCGACCCCTTGAAGCTGTTCGTCCCCGACTTGGTCGTCACCGTGATCGCGGCGCCAGCCGCCATCCCCTGCTCCGCATCCATGCTGCCCGTCGTGATTCCGACCGTGTCGATCGTCTCGGCAGGTGGGACGTACATCGTGTGCCACGGCATCGTCACGTTCACGTTCGTGACGCCGTCGGTGAGCGTGGTGTTGGCGGGCCCGCCCTGGCCGTTGACGGTCATGTTCAGGGAGCGTTGCGGCGTGTCGGTCTCCGCGTTCTGGAAGGTCGGCGGCAGCGAGCCGGGGACCAGCACGATCAGCGATTGATAGTTCCGGAACCGATTGAGCGGCAGGTTCGTGATCTCGGTGGACCTCAGCTCCGTCCGGACGTCCGCTTTATCGGTCTGTAGGAGCGCGGCGGGCGAAGCCACGGTGACGTCTTCGCTCAGGGCGCCGACTTCCAGCGTCAGGTTCACGCGGCTGATCTGGCCGACCGAGACAGGCACGTTGGATCGTATGGCTTCACGAAATCCTTCCAGGGCGACCTTGACCTCGTACGGACCGGCGAGGACGTTCACGAAATTGTAGGCGCCACCTGCGTCGGTGGTCGTTTCGCGCGTGAGGTTGGTCTCCGTGTTGACGATCGTCACTCGGGCGCCAGGGACGACGGCGTCTTGGGTGTCCACGACGACTCCGACGAGACTCCCATAGAGGGTCTGCGTCGCCGCGGGCGCGGCCGCTGAGGCGATAACGGTCAAGGCAAGGCTAACCAGGAGACACGATCGAGGCCGTCGGGTGGGCTCACTCATGGCCTGCGCTCCTTGCTCGTTGTGGGCACCCTGCCCGAGATACTTGTAGCCCGTCCGGCACGGTCGCGTCTTTCACCGCGCCTGAAAAATCGTGAAAACGTCTGAACCGACGCTCCTTGGCCTCGTGAATCGTGAGCGAGTATCATCTCAACTACCGTCATCTGAGAAAGCGGTGGCCAAACCTGCCCACCATTTCAAGGGAATGGAGCGGATGACTTCCACTTCCCTTCCGCGCGTCCGCTTTTATAGGTTCGGCCCTCACACGGTCGACCCATTGAAGGGACTCTTGTGGCGCGACGACGCCCTCATCCCACTCACGCCCAGGTCTTTCGAGGTCCTTGTCGCCCTGATCGAAAACCGTGGCCGCCTGATAGAAAAAGATGAGCTGTTGAAATGGGTGTGGCCCAATACCGTTGTCGAGGAAAACAACCTCGCTCGGCACATCTGCACGCTGCGAAAGGCGTTACAGGAAAGGCCAGATCAACACGAGTACATCGTTACGGTGCCGGGTCACGGGTACCGGTTCGTCGCTCAGGTCGTCGAAGCAGGGGAACCGGTGGACGGGCATCCCGAGGCGGTTGCCCACGCTCCGACTGCCAGGGAGGTCAAGCACGCACCGTCCACCGCGCCCGCTGAGGTCGCTGCCCACCCGCGGCACTCCACGGCAGCCTCGGTCAGACTTTGGCCCGGGCGTGCGATGCTTGCGGTCGCAATCGCCGCCGCGGGTGTCATCTCCACCCTGGTGGCCCTCGACGGGCCACGCTCGGGGACGCCGGCGCCGCCGCGCCCGCTCCGGCAACTTACCTACGAGCCAGGGCTGCAACACGAGCCTAGTTGGTCACCGGACGGTCAGCAGGTCGCCTATACGTCCGACCGTGCCGGCAGCTCGGATGTCTGGGTGCAGGCGCTGGACACGCCAAGCCCGTTTCGTGTCACATCGTCACCGGCCCATGATTGGCAGCCCGATTGGTCGCCTGATGGCAAGTGGCTAGCGTTCCGGTCCGAGCGCGCTGGAGGGGGTATCTATGTGATCTCACCGCGAAGCGGCGCGGAACGCCGGATCGCCGATTTTGGATATCGGCCTCGCTGGTCGCCCGATGGCTCACGGATTCTCTTCTCGAGCTCCGGGCTGTACCTGAGCGTGCCGCCGCGCATGTACGTCGTGGGTCTCGATGGCCGCCCGCCTCGGCCGGTTCGGAATGACTTGATGACCGAGTTCAGGTCGGTCGCGGTTGGATGGCATCCCGACAGCGAGCGCGTCTCCATCTGGGGACGTCGTGAGACGGGATGGTCGTTCCTCACGGCGCCCGTGGCCGGGGGGCCAGCCACCGTGTCGGCGATCTCGCCCGCGGTGGCACGGCAGCTCGACGAGGCCGACGTGACGCTCTCGCGGTTCGTCTGGTCGCCGTCCGGCCGGTACCTCTACTTCGAAGGCGAGTCCGAGCACGTTCGCAACCTCTGGCGTCTCACCGTGGATCCGCGGACCTTGGCGTGGATTGGCGGCCCCGAGCGCCTGACCACGGGGGTCGGCGACGACACAGGTATCGCGCTGTCGCCAGACGGCACGAAGCTCGCCTTCAGTGGTCAGTCGGCAAATACGCGCCTCTGGGCGTTCCCCTTCGATCCTGCGACCAGCAGGCTCGCCCATCCAGGAACGCCAGTGACCTCCGGCGCGATGGACGTGCTCAACTTCGATGCGCCCGCGGATGGGAGGCGGCTGGTATACCGCACGATCCGTGCGGGTCAATACGAGCTGTGGGAACAGTTGCTCGACGATGGACGCGAGCGTCTAGTCATCGGTGGACATGGGTGGACGCGCGCGGGCCCAACGTGGTCGAACGACGGCTCGTATCTCGCCTACTTTCGAGGTCCGACGAGCCCCGAGGGGAGCCGAGCGGAACAGGCCGTGGCCGTCCTTCCCATCGACAGCGGCGTCGAGCACCTTCTGACGACGCCTGGGCAGCTCACGCTGATCCCCACCGACTGGTCGCATGACGGCACGTTGATTCTTGGCTCGTGTCGATATCCAAAGGCCCGGCGATCCAGCACCTGCGTGTTGCCGGTGCGAAGCGCACCACACGCGGAGCATCGGGTGCGGCTCGTGGCCTCGGCACCCACGAAGAACCTCCACGAGCAACGTTTCTCACCCAACCAGCGCTGGATCAGCTTCAACGCGGTCGATGCCACCGACGCCAGCATCTCCGGCATTCACGTCGTGGCCACGTCCGGTGGCCCTTGGACCGCGATCACCGACGGGCGAGCGTTCGACGACGCCCCCCGCTGGGCCCCTGATGGCCGGACGCTCTACTTCGTGTCGAACCGGAGTGGCTTCCTCAATGTGTGGGGTCGTCGCTTCGATCCCACGTCGGGCGTCCCGGTTGGCGATCAGTTCCAGGTGACGTCGTTCGACGGTCCGGAGCAGATGCTGACGCCGCACATGGAGCGGATTGGGCTCGTCATCTCGTCCCATCGCTTGGTCGTGCCGATTATCGAGACATCTGGCCGGATCTGGATTCTCGACAACGTCAATCGATGACAACATAAGCAAATGGACCCTGGTCCATTTTATGGAGGCGCCGCGCTACCTTCGCTCGGCCGCTGAGGAACCGCTTGCACGGGGAAAAATGGCGCTTATCGGCGGTCCCCGTCAGGTCGCGGAAGACGAAGCGGAGCATCGTCTCTGGCAACGGGATCGGTTGTCCCGCGTCGTCCGTGAGGATCTTCGCGACCTGGAACGCGTCCGCGAGATCAGCCTCGTGGAACAGCTCGTGGACTTGCTCCCGGAGCGCGTCGGTGCACCGCTTTCGATAGCCAACCTTCGACAAGACCTCGAGGTCGATCACAAGACAGTCGAACGCTGGCTTCAGATTCTCGAGAACCTGTATGTCTGCTTCCGCGTTGCGCCCTACGGAGTGCCACGGATCCGCGCAGTGAAAAAGGAGCGGAAGGCTTACCTGTGGGACTGGTCGTCGGTCCCTGGTTCGGGCGCGCGCTTCGAGAACTTGGTCGCGTCGCAGCTTCTCAAGTACTGCCACTTCATCGAGGACACGGAGGGACGTGTGATGGAGCTCCGCTACCTTCGCGACGTCGACAAGCGCGAAGTCGATTTCGTCGTGCTGCAGAACCGCCGCCCGCTCTTCGCCGTGGAGTGCAAGACGGGCGACCGGGCGATCGGCCCAGCCGTGCGCTACTTCGCAGAACGAACGCCCATCCCACGCTTCTATCAGGTTCATCGCGCTGACCGACACTTTTCGTCGGGAAAGGTCACGGTCATCCCCGTTCGCCCGCTTCTGCACCGAGCTCAGCATGCCGTGAGCCGGCACCAGGTCGATGGTGATTCGCGTCGGGCTTCGAGTCGTTCGTCTACATGCTATAGTCGGGCTGCTCAACCGATGAC
>JBOGIN010000874.1:0-3925 GCA_050742275.1 Vicinamibacteraceae bacterium | reverse complement strand
CGCGGAAACCGCCGTCACGGACGGTCCAGCCCTCGGGTCCGACTTTCTCACCCGAAACGAAATAGGCGGTGTAGCCCACCCTTGGATCGAGGCCAAACGCCTCGAGGGACCCTGGCACGTAGAGGTCGCCGAAGGTCGCGGAAAAATACGCATCCGCAGCGGCACGCTCTGCGGCTATCGCGGCATCGTCTCGCCCCATGACCTGCCGATGAAACCACTCGGCCAGATCGCCTTGGACGGGAGGCACCGAGGGTCATACACGCCAGCCGCCGTGTACACCAGGTACTTGCCGAAGGGCGCCGGGGGCGGGGGAGTGGACTCAGCTCCGACTGTGGTCGTCGGCGGAGCCGCAATCAACACGAATAGCATCGCGAGCGAGAGTCTGCGCACCATCTCATCACCTCCTCTTGGAGCTGCAACACGCGCGATCATTCTCAACCCGCGATGCGCCGCGATGTGTGATCTGCCTCACAGATTTCGCACTTTAGAACGTCATAACTGTAAAGCCGTCGAGAACGGCGCGTCGGAGGCTGGGGTGTCCGTCGAACTCATCGACGAGCGCGACCCTCTGTGCCTCGACAGCCGCCTGGACGCCAAATCCCTTGGCACAGTAGCTACATGCAACAGCGCGATCCCGCACGGACTCGAAGAGGCCGTGGTACCTGTGCTGTGCTGATCCCAGCTCACCAATCCATCGCGTGCCGGCCCCATCGAACACGAGCCGCACCTCATCACCCGCTTCCTTGAACTCCTTCGCCGTTTCGAGCGCATTGACGACGCGGCCGAGATCGCCCTTCGTTTCAGTGTCTGCGAGCACCACGACGAGCACTTTGTGCATCAGTCACCCCTTTCTTGGACTTCTGATGGTCTCGTCCGATGGCGGCTTGTTACACGGATACCGCGCCGCCGTGTGACGTAGAGGTAGAGGATGGTTCCCAACATCTTGGCCCCGGCGCGGATGGACCCCATGAGTGTGCCCGAAATCTTCGACCTGCCTCCTGCACGCGCTCCGGAGACGACTGCAGGCTCCATCGAGCGGAGCCCGACCTCCACCGCTCGGACCTGCATCTCAATGGTCCAGCCCCACGTCTCGTCGCGCATATCCAACGCCTCCAGCGAGGCACGGCGGATAGCACGGAAGGGGCTCAGGTCGCGATAGGCGCAGCGCCATAGCCGATTGATGAGCCACACGCAGAGCGCCGTCCCAACATGCGCGTGCCAAAGTCGATCGGCTCCTGTGCGGCATCCGAGCACGAAGTCGGCCTGACCATGCGCAATCGGGTCGACGAGCGTTGGGATGTCCGCTGGATCCTCGCTCAAGTCGACGTCGATGAAGACCAGCACATCGGCGTCACGGTTGGCGGCGATACCCGCCAAACAGGCCCGCCCGTAACCACGCCGAGGCTCTTCTACGGCACGTGCGCCGGCGGCACATGCGCGCGCAGCAGTCTGATCGGTCGAGCCGTTATCCACCACGGTGATCCACTCGGGTGGATAGGGAACACGCGAGATCACGGCGGCGATAGTCGCCTCCTCGTTCAGCGCCGGGACAATGACGCCGACCTTGAGCGCACGCGGATCCCGCTCGCCATCTGTCGCATCCGAGGCGTGTAACGCCCTGGACCCCCCGGAGACTGTGCGAGAGGTGACATGCACAGAAGAAATGTTCCTTTCGCTGGATCGGCTCGCCGACTCGTCCTTGGGCGGCCACACGGTAATTCGCTATGTTCTTACGATTGATCCTTGCATGCCTAACGCCTCTCGGATCGGTTGCGGTGGTGACGGTCGCCACGACTAGCTCGGCGTCAACCACGTTCGACCACGACTACTGCGACTATGCCGCGCTCTTGCGTGAGCATGTCGTCAACAGCCGCGTTGACTACGCCCGTCTCGAAGCCAATCGCGCTCACCTCGATCGCGTGGTCGTCTCTCTGAACGCGGTACGTTCATCCGATGTTCAACGCTGGGGCCGAGCCGAGCGGCTGGCGTTCTGGATCAATGCCTACAACGTCCTGACGTTGCAGGCAATCGTCCATCATTACCCGATTGAAGGGAGCTGGCTCAGCCGGTATCCGCGCAACAGCATTCGGCAGATCGATGGCGTTTGGACGGAGCTCACCTGGGAAGTGGCTGGGCGCCGTCTCACGCTCGACGACATCGAGCACAGGATCATTCGCCGCGAGTTTGCCGAGCCGCGCATCCATTTCGCCGTCAACTGCGCCTCCGTGAGCTGCCCGCCGCTCGCCCCAGAGCCATACCGCGCCGCCTCGCTCGATCAACAGCTGGATGACGCGGCTCGCCGCTACCTCGCAAGCCCGCTCGGCTTGGTGGTCGACGGGACGACGCTGAGGGTCTCCACCATCTTCAAGTGGTACGGCGGGGACTTCGTGGCGCGCTTCGCCAACGATGGTCCGGCGTCGCGATCTCCGGTGGAGCGTGCCATCTACGGTGTTGTCCGTCGATACGGTCCGCGCGACGCAGCCGCGCTCGCCACCGGAGGACGTCCGTCCATCGCATATCTTCCCTACGACTGGTCGCTCAACGATGTCCGCCGATAGAGGCGACAGCACGTGAGTCCGTAGTTCGATCGAAGCGCTCCTCGAACGCTTGGCTCTTCAGGACCTGCAGCCGGCCACCGCGCCGAGGCACGAGAAAGCACACGGCTACGCGGTGCGCCTCGGCCCAGTGACGGCCGGCCTCCGGCCCCATCACGTAAAGGGCGGTTGAGAGGATATCGGCGGCCAACGCCTGCGAGTGCCACACGGTGACCGATCCCGTGAATGCCGCAGGGCGGCCCGTGCGTGGGTCGAGCAAGTGGCCGATGCGATGACCATCTACGGTGACGTCACGTTCTGAGCCACCGCTGGTCGAGAGTGAGCCAGACACGAGCGTGACCATGAGGGCTGGCCGATCGCGTTGCAGCGGATGCGCAAGCGCGACGTCCCAGCCGCGCGCCTCCGCCGGCGGGCCACCCGCGATGACTTGTCCGCCGAGATCGATGAGCCAAGAGCCACCCTTCGCCGCCGCCGCCGCCGCTCGGTCGAGACCAGCACCTTTGCCAAATGCGCCCTCCTCCAGCGTGACTTGTCGCGAGCGCGTGAGGCGGCAGCGTTGGTCGAGCGCGATGTGCTCGAACCCCGAACGCGCACGTGCCCGTGCGAGTGGGGCGGCCTCGGGTGTGCGACCGCCGGAGCGAAGGCCCCACGCCTCCACGAGACTGCCAACGGCTGGGTCGAATGCGCCCTCGGTCTGCTGCCACCAGTGTCCCAACCTCCGGAGGAGACCGCAGAGGTCGGGATCGAGTTGTACCGGACGTCCCACGGGTTGGCGATTCAGCCGCGCGAGCGCCGTATCGTCCCGCCAGGTGCTGAGCCGTTGCTCGGTCATCTCCAGGGCTCGAAGCATACGTTCGAGCCGCGCGAGTCCCGCCTCCCGGTTGGCAGCGTAGGTCACGAGACGGCAGGCCGTGCCCATGAGATACGCCTGGCGCTCGACCTGTACGTGGTTCGCGGTCGTGGAGGTCCGAAACGTCCAGGGCGCAAGGAGGGGGACCAATGCAGCCACAGTCGCGATCGTCACCCTGACCCTGAGCGTTACTCGAAGGGGTCGACACGCGACTGGCATGTCACTTCCCAGCCACAACCGGCGCGGCGTCGTGCGATCGGCGCAGGACCGCTGCGCGCCGTGCGAGACGAGTGCTGATGATCACGTGGACCACATACACCACGGCAAAGAGCATGCCCGTAATCACGTGAACAGCGACCATCGTTACGAGCATCGCTCGAGCGGTGACCACCTGCAGAAAGTAGCCAGAGAGCGCCATGGCACCGAAGCTGCCCAGCATGAGATAGCCGGTCTTTCGGTTCGGCGCTCCACCGCTGTGGATCTGCCAAAGAACGTGGGACTGCAAGACGAGGCCGAAGAC
>JBOGIN010000873.1:0-1613 GCA_050742275.1 Vicinamibacteraceae bacterium | reverse complement strand
CAATAAGTATACGCCACATCGACAGCGGCCACATGCGCGACGACCTATGATTCCGTATCGGATTGCTCTTCAACGTCACGGAGATCGAGGCGTCGCTCCGCGCGTCGGGTCGCGCTCGTAGGAGAGCATGGCGCCGCCGCCGACCGCGAGGGCTACGCCGAGCCACTCGCGCGCGGATAGCCGCTCGGCGAGAAAGACGGACGCCAGCATCACGGTAACCGCGGGGTAGAGCGCGGTCAACGGCACCGCCACCGACGCCTTCGCCCCGCGCTCGAGCGAACGGAAGAGCAGCCACGTACCGACTCCATTCACGCAGCCGGCGAGGATGCCCAAGAGGAGAGCTGGCAGTGACAAGCTCCACCCCCCGGTCCGCCAGAGCACCAGCGGCAGCACGACGATGTACCCGGCAGTCACCCAGACGAGCAGTGAGCTCGCGTCGAGTCGGTTGCTGCCGAGCTTCTGCAGCACGCCGACGATTCCCCAGAGGACCAGCGCCGCAACCGCAGGAGCAAGCCAGCCCTCCATCGTCAGGCGAAGAGCAGAATGGCGGCGAGCGCGCAGGCGATGCCCGCACACTGCACCCGATTGAGGCGCTCGTTCAGAAAGAGCATCGAACCGATGACCGTGACGATCGGGAAGAGCGCGGTGACGGGTCCGACGATCGAGGCCTTGCCCCTGGCCATCGCGGCGTAGAACGCGAGCATCCCGAGTGTGGCGAGCACGCCGTTCAGCACGCCATACAGCGCGCCCATGCGATCGGTCTGGACCACCAGGCGTGTCCCGGCGAGCGCCAGCGCGATGACCGGCAGCATGCCCGCCACGAAGAGCGCCTGCATCTGGAAGGGATTGAGAAGGGGGCTCGCCAGCTTGACGAGGAACGCCCACAGTCCCCACCAGAACGTCGCCATCAGCGCCAACCACAACCAGGACGGCGGTCTCATGCGCATGACAGGCGGGTCAGCCGCCGCCTCCGCCGGGTGGATCGAAGCTCGCCTCGTCGTGCGCCACCTGCGGCGCGTAGCGGAACTGGCCGACGGTCAGGCCCCGCAGCTGCGCGAGGCGCAGCGCCGCGAGCTGGAGCGGAATCACCTCGAACCACGGCACGAGACGTACCGGCGCCTCGGGTGTCTCGCACCAGTCGAGGTCTGGGAAGTCTGGATGCCGGGGACCAACCACGCGCACGCGTCCGCCGAACCGGACGAGGTCTCTGGCCAGCGCCAGATTGAGCGCTTGCGTCGCTGAGGGGGGCGCGAGGACGAGCGCCGTGAACTGCCCGTCGACGATCTCCACCGGCCCGTGTCGGAACGTCGCGGCCAGCACGCCAACCGCCGGCACCTTCGCTGTTTCGTTGAAGAGGAGCGCACCTTCGAACGCCGACCCGATCGACGGACCCCTGGCGATGAAATGGATTGGCGAGGGCGTCGCGACGAATCCGTCCCAGGACGCCAGCTCCTCCACGCCCTGCCGAACGAAGCCCCGCAGCGGGTCGATCGCGTCATGTGCGACGTCGGCCACGGCGTCGATCTCGCCGGTGACGCCCGCGGCCAGCAGCTCGAGCGCCAGCAACGTGCCGGTGTAGCTTTGAATGGCAATCAGCTCGTCGGGGAGGCTCC
>JBOGIN010000872.1:0-4835 GCA_050742275.1 Vicinamibacteraceae bacterium | reverse complement strand
GGGCTCCGGGGAGTGGTCATCGTTGTTCGAGCGCCAAGGCCGCGGACACCTCACCGAGGCGTCCCTACGTTTGTCTGTGGCACGGCGCGTTCACCGAGCGCACCTGCCAGTTGTTGTCGAGCTCGCTCCAGGTCTTCCATGGTGTCCACCCCCGTGGAGTCCCATGGCGTCTCCACGGTGCCGATTGCGTATCCGTGCTCCAGAGCCCGCAACTGCTCGAGCGATTCCGCCTGCTCGAGCGGCGTCGGCGGGAGTGATGCAAGCGTCAGTAGGGCCTCGCGCCGGTACACGTACAACCCAATGTGCTTGAACCATCCCGCGAAGTCGTCATCGGGCTGGCGGCGGAACGGGATGGGCGCACGCGAGAAGTAGAGCGCGCGACCACGGCGGTCGACGACAACCTTCACGACGTGTGGGTTCCTTACGTCTTCGCCGTCGGTGAATCGACACCGGAGTGTCGACATCGGGAGAGTGGGATCTGCTGCACAGGCCGCGACCGCCGCGTCGATCATCCCGCCGGTGATGAGCGGCTCATCACCCTGGACGTTGACGATGAGATCGTAGTGGAGAGACTGGGCGACCTCTGCCACACGGTCGGTGCCCGTTCGATGCGCCGGCGAGGTCAGGGTCGCCTCGCCGCCCAAGGCGGCGAGCGCGCTCACGACCCGGCGGTCATCAGTTGCCACGACGACGCGGTCGACGGAGGCCGCGGTGCGCGCACGCTCGTACACGTGTGCAATCATGGGCTTCCCATGAATGTCGGCGAGTGGCTTTCCGGGGAGACGCGTCGAGTGATACCGAGCAGGAACGACGACCGCGACCGTGGGGTGAGTGCTCTCAGCGGGCCACGAACGGTGCACGTCAAAGCATAGCACAAATTCAGCGAACCACTGTTACGATCGTCCCGGACGAACGTTCGATGAAGACGGCAATGGCAGTGGTCCTGTGCGGCGTTGCCGTGATAGCGGTTCTCTGGGCCACCGCCGCGCCGCGCGTGCCGCATCAGCCGCCAGCCCTGGCCACGCCTCCGCCGAGAACCGAGATCGAGCGTATGACCGACGCGGTGGGCGACCAGATCGAGCGGCTGGGGGCGCACTCTCGCACGACCCCGGCACCACGCATATCCCACCGTAACCCGTTTCGCCTTGCGCAACGAGAGCGACCGCGTGCCGGTCGCCCCGAGCCAGTCCCCGCGCCCGCGCAGAGAGCTCCCGAAGTGACACCGGCTGCCAGAACGTCGCAGCTGCATCTCATTGGCGTGGCCGAAAACGTGACCGGCGCGGGCGTCGAGCGGACCGCGATCATCTCAGGCGCCGGACAGCTGTTCATGGTGAAGGTGGGCGACCGTGTGACTGCTCGCTACGTGGTCACAGCGGTCAGCTCAGATGTTGTCGAGCTGCGCGATACGGTGACGGGCGGTGTGAGGCGGCTGGGGCTGCCGTGACGGGTGAGGGGGTGATGGGTGATGCGCACGTCTCACCCTTTCACCTGGTCACCCATTAAGTCAACCGGACGACTGTAGCGCGCCGCACCGCGCCGATGGCACGGATCTCGGCGAGGACCGCATCATCGACCTTGGCGGCGTCGCGCTCGTCGACCTTGACGATGCCGACCGCGCCGGCGTCGGTGCGGCCGAGCGCGAATGTCGCGATGTTGATCGCGTGCCGCCCCAGGCAGGCGCCAACCTCGCCGATGACGCCCGGCCGATCCTGATTCTCAATCACGATGAGCGCGCCTTCGATTGGCGCTTCCACTCCGACTCCGTTGAGCAAGACGATGCGCGGTCCGCCGTGCTCGAAGATCGCGCCTTCCAACCACTGTTCGCCGGCGCTGGTGTGCACCTTCACCGATATGAGGCTCGTGAAATCGCGCACACGCGTGCTGCGCGTGTCGAGCACTTCAACGCCGCGATCCGCTGCAAGCGAGCGCGCGTTGACCAGCGTCACCGTGCCCGCGCTGAGAATGTGTTGGAAGATGCCCACCAGCACCGATCCCGTGATGAGCTCACGCGGCCCTTCGGCCAATTGACCGTAATAGCGGATTCCCACTTTTTGAATGGGCCCAGTCGCCAACTGGGCCGCGCAAACGCCCAAGCGCTCGGCAAGCGACATCCAGGGCCGCAGCTTCGCGAATTCTTCGGCCGGCACCGAAGGAAAGTTCACAGCGTTGCGCACGACGCCGTGCAAGAGGTAGTCACGCACGCCCTCCGCGACGTCGAGGCCGACGAGCTCCTGCGCCTCCGACGTGGAGGCCGCAATGTGAGGGGTCGCGACCACCCGTGGATGCGACACAAGCTGCCAGTCGGTTGGCGGTTCTTTCTCGTACACGTCGAGACCGGCGCCGCCAAGGTGACCGCTTTCGAGCAGCTCGAGCAGCGCGGCTTCGTCGACCAGCTCACCGCGCGCCGTATTGATCAAGCAGACCCCTGCCTTGCACCGGGCGAGCTGTTCGCGACCGAACAGCCCGCGCGTTTCGTCCGTCACCGGCACGTGCAGCGTAATGAAGTCCGCCTGTGAGCAGACCTCGTCCAATGCCAGCAAGCGAACGCCCATATCCGCCGCGACGTGGGGAGGAATGAACGGATCGTAGGCCACCACGCTCATGCCAAAGACGCGTGCGCGGTGGGCAACTTCTTGACCGATCCGCCCCAGGCCGACGACGCCGAGTGTCTTCCCGCGGATCTCCGCACCGACGAGCGCCTTCTTCTCCCACCGATGCTGCTTCATCGATCCGTCGGCCACCGGTACACGCCGGGCGAGCGACAGCATGAGGGCGAAGACGTGCTCGGCGACGCTCACGCTGTTGACGCCGGGCGCGTTGGTCACCATGATGCCGCGCGCGCTGGCGACTTGCAGATCGACGTTGTCGACACCGGTGCCAGCGCGGGCAACGATGCGCAGCGCAGGTGAGGCTTCTAGCAATTCGCGATCCACTTTGGTGGCGCTTCGCACGAGAAGCGCGTCGGCGGTGGCCATTGCGGTGAGCAGCTCTGATCGCGGCCGTCCGGCGAATGTGTCGACGGACCAGCCGTCGACCGCACGCAGGAGGTCAACGGCGGAAGCAGGAAGGTTATCGGCGACAATAATGTTCATAATCGGTATCGCGAGTCCTGATCATTCCACTAGGGGAACGGCCGGCCGCATCAGCCAGCGCGAGCGGTTGGTCGGACGATGTGTCGCAAGTGAGCGTCTGGGACGCAGCCGGAGACTGCGGCCCGCAAGAACGTTGGGCACGGCTTGCCTCGCCCAGCCTACAGTATAATGGCGCGCGCTCCGGCGAGCGCCGGCCGGGGCGATGAAGTAGTCGCACCAACGTGGTGCAAAATGAAGAATCGCGCTAATTGGCCGGCAGATTCTGCGCACCATGTGGCTGTTTTCAACAACCTTTTCCACAGTTTCTGTGAAGATCTCGTAACTGTGTCGGGGGGACGTGCCCTAAAACGTCCCGTTCACTTCGCGACCTTGTGTAGCGTATGCATCCTCAGCTCACACGATTGACACCACCGACGGACGGCGCGCCCATCACCTGGAAGAACGGTCAGCTCATCGTCCCGGATCATCCCATCGTTCCATTCATCAAAGGAGATGGTACCGGACCGGACATCTGGCACGCCGCCGTGCGTGTGTTCGACGCCGCCGTCGCAAACGCCTACGGTGGCGCGCGCACGATCGTGTGGTTCGAAGTGCCGGCAGGTGAGATGGCCAAGGCACAGTACCAAGAGTGGTTGCCCTCCGACACAATCGAGGCGGTCCGCTATTTCAAGGTGGCAATCAAAGGACCGCTGACCACACCGGTTGGCGGTGGGATCCGCAGCCTCAATGTGACGCTGCGACAGGTGCTCGACCTCTTCGCGTGCGTGCGGCCCGTGCGGTACTTCAAGGGCACGCCTGCGCCGGTGACGCGGCCGGAGCTGATGGACGTCGTCATCTTTCGCGAGAACACCGAGGATGTGTACGCCGGGATCGAATGGGCAATGGGCACGCCGCAAGCGCAGCGCCTGATTGAGTTCCTCGAGCGTGAGATGGGGAAGCGCGTGCGCCCAGACTCCGGGATCGGCATCAAGCCGATCTCGGAGACCGGCAGCAAGCGACTCGTACGAAAGGCAATCCAGTACGCCATTCAGAATCAGCGGAAGACGGTCACCTTGGTGCACAAGGGCAACATCATGAAGTTCACCGAGGGCGCGTTCCGCGACTGGGGCTATGAGGTGGCCAAGGCGGAGTTCCGCGACCAGATCGTGACCGAGGACGAGGTAGCCGCCGGAGCCGCCCGCGAGGGCAAGGTTCTCATAAACGATCGGATCGCTGACAGCGTATTCCAGCAGGTTCTGACGCGCACGGCCGACTACGACGTGTTCGCCACGCCGAATCTGAACGGTGACTACCTCTCGGACGCGTGTGCGGCTCAGGTGGGAGGTCTCGGGATGGCGCCCGGGGCCAACATGAGCGACGACATCGCGTTCTTCGAGGCGACGCACGGGACGGCGCCGAAGTACGCAGGGAAGGATGTCATCAACCCGAGCAGTGTGCTGCTCTCCGGTGAGATGATGCTGAACCACCTCGGCTGGAGCGAGGCCGCGCAACTCATCACCAGCGCGCTCGAGCGAACCATCCAGCAGAAGCGGGTAACCTACGATCTGGCGCGCCTGATGGAGGGCGCGACCGAGCTCAAGACGTCGCAGTTCGCCGACGCCATCATCGAGAACATGTCATGAATCGTAAAGTGACCGTCGTGGGAGGCGCCGGCAACGTAGGCGCGTCGGTGGCGCGCGCCTTGGCTGCGAAGGCGCTTGCGGACGTCGTCATCATCGACATTGCCGCGGAGAAGGCCAAGGG
>JBOGIN010000871.1:0-3421 GCA_050742275.1 Vicinamibacteraceae bacterium | reverse complement strand
GGCAGAACAATTCGCGAGCCATTCGCCCGTATCCGCCGTGTCGTAATCCAGCGCGTCCGTAGGTTGCAGGTTCAACACGAGGACCGGCAGTCTTGCACGCTGCACGACCGGTAGCACCTGAGACGAGGTGGCGTAGGTGCCGACGTAACAGACGAGGAGGTTGAGATCCGACGACGCGAACCGCTGACCCGCCTGCGCTGCTTCAGGCGCGGAATCAATCAGCCCGGCCGAGATCACGTCCGCGCCTGTGCGACCAATGCGCTCTTCGACCTCTCGCTGGTATCCCTCCAGGCGTTCCTTGAGCCCGGGGAACTGCGCCCAATAGGCGGCGAGGCCGACGCCGAACAGGCCGACCCTGCCTGGGCGCAGCCGTCGCAACGCGGCCTCCTGGCGCTCCTCAGTTCCGACTTGCGACATGTGGGAGCACTATGCTCCGGTGCTCGCGCAGGGTAAACCGCTTCGGGTAGGTCGCACGTCAACTTGCGCGATGTGGAAGTTGTCACGCCGCACGCACGAGGAGAACGATCGCCAGTAATGGGCCCGTTCTCGCGCGGCGGGCGCGCCCCGATGGTCTTTACGTCCGGCACCGCAGACGATACACTCCACTTTCACCAAGTGAAGGTTGATGGTCTTGCCCTCCGGTTTGGTCGATAGCCGCCCGCGGCGCCATCTGATTCAGGCGGTTGGCCGAGCGTGCGACATCTTGGCTCTGTTACGCAGCTCGAATCGTTCGGTGAAGCTGAGCGAGATTGCCACGAGTCTCGGCCTCGCCGCCGCTACCGCGTTTCGCATCGTCGACACACTGTGCGCGAAAGGATTGGTCGAGCGATCGGGACGTTCCGGCTATCGCATCGCGGGACCGCCTTCCGATGAGCGGCACGTTCGGATTGGCTATGGGGCGCAGAGCTCGGAGTTCGCCTTCTCGCGCACCGTCGCGCAGAGCCTGTGGCACGCGGCGCAGGCGGCGCAGGTCGAGTTGCTCGTTGCCGACAACCGCTACAGTCGCGCGATCGCGTTGAAGAACGCAGACTATTTCGTGCGCATGAAGGTGGATCTCGTCGTGGAGTTCCAGACGTTTGCCGAGATCGCGCCGATCATTGCCTCGAAGTATCGTGGCGCTGCGATTCCGCTGATTGCGGTCGAGATCCCGCATCCGGGCGCCACCTTCTACGGTGCAGACAACTACCGGGCCGGCCAGATTGGCGGCCGTTGTCTCGGCAACTGGGCGAGGAAGCACTGGGGCGGGCAGGTGGATGACGTGCTGATGCTCGAGCTGGCGCCGGCCGGCGTGCTGCCGCAATCGAGGCTGACCGGCGCCTTCGACGGGATGACCGAGGTGTTGCCGCGTCTCGCGCAGTCGCGGATCGTCCACCTCAACGGCAACGGGCAGTACGACGCCAGCCTTGCGGCGGTGCGCAAGCACCTGCGACACAACGCCTGCAGGCGAACGCTCATTGCGTCGGTCAACGATCCGAGCGCCCTGGGGGCGCTTTGCGCATTCGACGAGGCCGGACGATCGGAGTACTGTGCGGCCGTCGGTCAGAACGCCTCGGAAGAGGCGCGGGAGGAAATGCGGCGGCCGGGGACGCGCCTCATCGGCTCGGTCGCGTATTTCCCCGAGAACTACGGTCCCGAGATCATCGCGCTGGCGCTGGACATCCTGCGCCACAAAGCGGTCCCGCCGGCGGTCTTTACACGGCACCGCCTCGTCACGCCTGAAAACGTCGAGCACGTGTACGCGGACGGCACGCGGGGTTGAGCACAATACCGTTCACTGAGGACGTCGCGAGAGGCCTTTCGGCCCTCGCCGCGCGGCCTGATGGCCGCGCGCTACGTGTGTCCAGAGGTTGAATGAACAGCATTGGGGAACCAGGGGTTGACCACGACATGACGATTGATGCGTGGCCGCGGGTGGCGGTTATGGGAGCTGGCGCGGTCGGGTGTTACTTCGGTGGCATGCTCGCGCGCGCCGGCGCTCCCGTCACCTTCATCGGTCGAGCGGCGCATGTCGAGGCCATCACGGCAAACGGGCTCCTGCTCCAGACCCGCGACTTCCAGGAGATGGTCCAGGCGTCGGCATCGACCGACGCTGCGGCCGTCGGTGGCGCCCAGATGGTGTTGTTTGCCGTCAAGACCACGGATACCGAAGCGGCGGCGAACGCGCTTCTGCCACATTTGTTGAACGGCGCGGTTCTGGTGTGCCTCCAGAACGGCGTGGATGGCGCCGAGCGTATTCGTGGGACCACGCGCATCGACGCCATTCCCGCCACCGTCTATGTGGCCGCGGAGATGGCAGCGCCGGGCGTGGTCAAGCATGCCGGCCGCGGCGATCTCGTCATCGGCGACCCATCTCAGCGTGGCGAGTCCAGCAATCAGCGCCGGCACGACATCGACCGGATCGCAGAGATCTTTGGCCGTGCAGGCGTGCCGTGTCGCGTATCAGCAAGCATCGAGCGGGATCTCTGGACGAAGATGGTCATGAACTGTGCGTACAATGCCATCTCCGCGTTGAGCCGAACCAGATATGCGCGGCTCGTCGCCGATCCCGGGACGCGCGAGGTGATGCGTCACGCCATCGAAGAGACGGTAGCGGTGGCACGCGGGCTCGGTGTCGCGATGCCGGATGGGATGGTGGAAGCAGGTTGGAAGCTCGCAGACAGCATGCCCAACGCGCTATCGTCGACGGGGCAAGACATCCTGCGCGGCAAGCGAACCGAGATCGATTCCCTGAACGGCCACGTCGCGCGCCGCGGCGCCGAGCTCGGCATTCCAACGCCGGTGAACCAGACGCTCCATGCGCTGGTCAAGCTGCTGGAAGAGCAGATGTTCCAATGATGTGGAGCCGCAGACAGCGGGCATTCGAGCGCGATCGCATTATGGAACCAGCGTTTGGCGAGGCCGCTCGACGCGTTGGCAGCTCGAGTCTCGTGCTATAGTTCTGGTCCCGAACTAATAGGCACTCCTGATCGCGCTGCTGACATGCGCAAGATCGATCTGAGCAACTTTCGCGTTGCCACCAGTGAAACCGCCCGCGACATCAATCGCCGCATCGTGCTCAACCTGATACGGCGGCATCAACCAATTTCCCGCGCCGATTTGGCTCGCGAATCCGGGTTGCAGCGGAGCACCGTCTCGGCCATCACCGAGCAACTGATCAAGGAGAAATGGGTCACCGAAGGCGCGAGCGGGTATTTGCCGCGCGGTCGACGGCCACGATTTCTCCACTTGAACCGGGAGCGCGTCGGCATCATCGGCATCAATATCCGCCCCATCTGGACCACCATTGGCCTGGCCGACCTGGATGCGCGGTTCATGACCCAGGAATCGCTCGCCACGCCTGACGATCCCGAACAGGCGATCGATCTCTTGCGCGCGCATCTCCGCCGTCTCATCGCGACCCACCCGGACATCTGTTATGAGG
>JBOGIN010000870.1:0-2616 GCA_050742275.1 Vicinamibacteraceae bacterium | reverse complement strand
TCGCGTGGCTGTCCCCGTTTCCTTTACGTCTGGAACAGGTCCTCTTCGCTCGCGTCGGCTGTTGTTGTGTCCGGCGGTGGCGTAACTGCCGAGGCGCTCGATACCGACGCGGGCGTGGGCAGCAGCGTGGCAATTTGTGCGGCGACAATCCGAGCCACGGCCAGCGTGGCAGGATCTTGTTCCCGTCCGTGCCCGATCTCGGCCGTGAGCACCCCAACGCAGCCGCTGGCCACCAGCAGTGGGACGGCCAGGCCGCCCGGCTCTGTCGATGTCGCGCGGACCGTGCGCGCCGCGCCGACGCGCCAGGCGGCCGCTGTGACATTGTCCGCGCCAAACGGGATGGTTGGAATTTCCCCGGCCACCGCTTCCGTGTAGCCGTGGACCACGAGGGGCCTGAGCTCGGCCGCTTCACCGTCGCCCGCCCAGACGATCAACCCGGACGCATCGAGAAGCCGCGCCGCTCGACCGGCGACCTCGGCAAGCTCTTCCGCGTCGTTGACCTGTGCCAGATCGGTGCAGACGGCCGCGGCGATCTCGAGGTCGACACCCGGGAGCACCTGCTGCACAGGCGCCTGGCTCGTGCTCGCGTGGGGCGAACCCGGCGCCAGGTTGCCAGGGCGAGCTCGACCTGCCGTTGCATGTGGCTCAGTGCGAAGAGCCAGCGGCGGAGCCGCCATTGGCGCGTGCAGCCAGTCGTCAGCCGCTGCATTCTGCCCGGTCGTTGCTAGGGCCGTGGTCTCCTTCTGATCCACCTCGGGCGAGGACTGATCCCCGGTGCGCAGCAGCACGAGCGCAATGGCCACCAGGCCAAACAGCCAGGCGCCGAGAATCGCCCCCATCGTCTGCCGCCGCTCGCTGTCGGCCTCGGCGCGCGACGCCAAGATGGAATCGCGGGCGGCGGTGACATGGGCGTCGACGGCGTCAGCGGTGCGCATCCCGTCCTCGAAGATGAGATCCGAAGCGGGCAATGGATTCTTGGCTTCGACGTACTCTCGCACCCGTTTGTCGATTACGATGAACGCATCGACGGCGGTGCGTGCCGCTTCCAGATCCACAACCGCCGTGCTGTTGGGCGGCAGGCGCTCCGCCAAGTCATCCAACGCACCATCGAGCGCCTCGAGGTCATCGCTCACGCGCGCCATCCAGTCCTCGGCGTCCTGCCCCTCGGCAATGTAGGCTTCCTGCCCGGCGCGCACTTGCACCAACAGCAGGCGCACCTGCTCGGTGAGCTCCTGGATCTTGATGGCCGTCGCTTGTCGAGACCGTAACGAGAGCTCCATGGTGACGAGGAAATAGGCAGCCGCGACCGAGCCGGCAAGGAGCAGGACGAACAGGACGAAGCGTTCGGGGCGGCGGGTCATGAGCGGGTCTTCGCGAACGTCTCGACAGCGCACGCGAGCGGGTATCTCGAATCCAAGACCAGCATTGGCTGGTTCGTGAGACGAGCCCGCTCGGTAATATACACCCTGGTCGACGCCGCGGCGCTCGACCTCGACACGGAGCCATGATTTGCGCACGCTCGTCATCGTGAATCCAGCGGCCGGCACGTTCGGCGCACGCGCGGCGTCGGGACGTCACGCCACGGCCCGTGCGCTGTGTGCTCGTCACGGGTTGGACGCGGACGTGGCGGTCACGGAGCGGCCGGGGCATGCGCGCGAGCTGGCGCTGGCGGCTCGTCGGTCGCTCGCGGAGCTCGTGCTCGTCTGGGGTGGCGACGGCACGATCAACGAGGTAGCGTCGGCCTTGGCGTTCTCGCCAACGCCGGTGGCGATCCTGCCTGGCGGTTCTGGCAACGGTCTGGCGCGCGGTTTGGGTATTTCGCTGGACTGCGATGCCGCGTTTGCCGTCGCCGTGAACGGGCGGGAGCAGTGGATCGATGCAGGTGAGATCGACGGGCGGCTCTTCTTCAACGTGGCGGGCGTGGGCTTCGACGCACAGGTCGCGCAAGCCTTCAATCGCGGCGCGCGGCGCGGCCTGCCAGCCTACATCTGGGCCAGCCTGCTCGAGGCGATGCGGTACCACCCGGCACGGTACCAGGTGAGCAGTGGTGGCGATGCGTCAACGGCGTCGCCGCCGGCGATCCTCTTCGACAAGGCGCCAGCGTTGTTGGTAGCGGTTGCCAACGGCGCGCAATATGGCAGCGGTGCGCGCATCGCCCCCAGCGCCCGTTTCGACGATGGCCGGTTGAACCTCGTGATCATCGAGCCGCGCTCGGTCGTCCGCGCGCTGATGGAAAGCCGTCATCTGTTCGACGGCACGATCGATCGGATGCGCGGTTGCACGACGTACGTGGTGCGCGATCTGACGCTCAGCTCCGATCAGCCGATGCTTGCCCACGTCGACGGCGAGCCCTTTCCAGCCGGTGAGTCGCTGACCGTGCGCGTCCACGAGCGGGCGCTCGTCGTGCGCTGCTGAGGGTCAGAACCTGATCTGCGCGCGGAGCGTCAGGCGGTTCCCGGGAATCTCGACGGTCTCTCCGTCGACGACGAGCGAGTCCTTCGTTTGCAGCGACGCCTGGAGCATCACCCGTACGTTGGGTGACAGATAGTAGTTCGCTCCACCCTGAATCTCACGGGTGCTCAGCTCGCCCGTGGGATCACTGAGGTCGACATAGCG
>JBOGIN010000869.1:0-5296 GCA_050742275.1 Vicinamibacteraceae bacterium | reverse complement strand
CACATAGACGTCCTTCTGCTGCTCCAAGCGCGCGACCGCACGGTTCACCTCTTCTCCGGCGAGCTCGCGTGCCTCGCCCAGTCGCTCGAGCTCGATCTGTTTCTCCTTGGCCTCAGTCTCGAGCTCGCGGAGCCGCGCATCGAGCGCGTTCGCCCGCCGCGTTCGCCAGATCATCAGGCCGAAGACGGCCCCGAGCGCACCGATGAACACCGGGATGCTCTTCGTCGGCAGCACACCGATCCGGTGGGCTAGGAACGTCACGACCGCAATGACGATGAGCGCGAGCGCGATGGTCAGGTCCAGAGATAGCAGGCTAAGCATTGGCACCCTCCTCGCCCGGTCCTGGGACGGCGGCGCGGCGGCTGCGGCGCCTCTGCCGGTTCTCGAGCGTGGTGATGATCTTGTGCATCGGCGCGGAGCCGAGGCCAATGGCGATCCCTGTGATGACCATGCCGAGCGCCGTCAGCCTCGGCGCCCCCGAAACTGGGTCCACGATCAGCCCGCTCAGTGCCAGCAAGTCGATCCGGAATTTGAGGGCTAGCGCGAGGCCCAGCGCGATCGCGATGAGCTTTGCCGCCAGCCGCAAGCCCGTCGCGCGCACCAGATCGCCGGAAAGCACGGGAACGGATCCCGTATGGCCCTGGCTCGGGCCGAGCAACATCTCGTTGAAGCGCACGAGGGCCGCGGCCGTTACCTCAGGCCCGAGGTGCTGCGACAGGTGGAGACGCCGCTCGAGGAAGTCGCGTGTGCGCTCGGTCCGGCGCGTCCAGAAGTGGCGCCATTCGTAGCGGCTGTCGAGAAGGTCATATACCGTCTTGAGCACCTCGAGCAGCCGCTCGATGAGCAGCGCGAAGGCCAGCCCGATCGTGAAGACGACCGTGACCTCGGAGAGCGCGGATCCAATTCCCGTTTGCATCGGTCCTCTCAGGCTAGCACGTACGGCTTCAGCTTGAACTCGTGGATACGGGTCTGGGCCTCCGCGGAGCGGGCCCAACCGTCCACGTAGTACTCGACGAGCTTGCGCAGCTCGGCGTACCGGAAGTTGCTCCCCGGACACGATTTCTGCGCTACCGCCTTGTGCGGGATAATGCCACCCTCGAAGTCGGCGTCCACGCCGTCGTCATAGAAGCTCGGATCGATGCCGTAGAGATGGCACCAGAGAGCGATCACGCGCGCCCCGGCACGGAGCTGCGCTTCCGTGGGACGCAGCTCGCCAAAGCGGCCGTCCGGGTTACCCCAGCGGTCCGTCGCGCTGCCCTCGAAGTTGCCGTTGAATGCGATGCCGAGCGAGCGCGCGTTCCAGCCCGCGGCGTGGTTGCCGTAGCGGTCCCAGCGACAGAACGGGTGCACGGAGCCATCCGCAAGGACCACGCAATTGTAGCCGGTGAGCCACCTGCGGCCGTTCGTCTCGCGGCTCTTGATGACATCCACTACGTCCTGGAAGCTGCTGCGGCTGTGCATGGCCGTGTGGTGGTAGACGATGGTGTCCGGGATTCGGGGGCGGCGATGGACCGACTCGAGCAGCGCCGCGTCCACGCCGCCGCCGTAGCGCAGGTCGACCCATTCCGCCACGACCGGCGCGGTCGCGGGCTGGTGAAGCCCGCCGTTGCTGGGAAGCGAGTCTTCAGGATCAACCCGCTCGGCGATGACCGCCGCGGGCGCGGCGACGACGATTCGCGTCCTTGCCGGTTCCGCCGTGGCGACCGGAGCGGACGCCATAGCCGCCGGCCGCTCCACCTCGGCGGGTACGTCGATCCTGCGCTGGCTCACGAAGCGCATGAGCACGTGCACGGGTGCGCTGCCGCCGCCAATGAAGAGCCCCGACAGCAGTGCGTCCCACGCGGGCTGGATGGCATCCGGCGTCCCGGCCAACAGGTGGCCGAACAGCCGCAGGTTGCACACGTGCGCCGCGATGATTCCAGTGGCGAATGCGATCAACTGGAGCACGAACGCGCGTACCGTCTCGCCTCTGCCGGGGTCTGAGGCCGGGCGCGTCAGCACCGTCCAGGGCGGGACCCGCTCGTCCCATTCCATGCCCTCCACACCGATGTCCAGGATTGCGCGCAGCTCTTTCAGCTCTGCGTCGAGCGACGATCGCGTAGCCGCTGGTCCGACCCTCTCGATTTCCGCCTCGATCTCGTCAATGCGCCTACGCACCGCCGATGCGCCCCCGTGCGCTTGGAGCCGCGCCTCGAGTTTCTCAAATTCCTCCTCGTTGCTGTGGCGCTCGAGCAGCTCGTCGATCGGCGCGAGCGCCTTCTGTGTAGCGCGCCGCCCCATCCTGGCGGCGGCGGCGTTCCACAACGGGATGTCCAGCAAGTTCTTGAGGAGCTCGACCACCCGCTCGACCACCAGCGAGAGGCCGAGCGCCGCCGCCAGCGGCTTGGCGATCTGGTCGAACGGCACGGCCTGCGCCATGTCCGAAACCTGAACGAACAGCGCTTGCACAGCGGCGGCATGAACCGACACCGACGGATTCGGCATAGGCGGCCTGCCTTTCGCTTCTGTTTGAAAAACGGAAACGCCCGCGCGCCGCGCGTGCGTGGCTTCGCGTTAATCTGCGATGTCTGACTCTGAACGCGTCAAAACCGCGAATCGGCGGACACGCGGTCGTGTAGAGGCTACCGGTCCAACGTACTGTACGGCGGGTACGGCTGCAAGCAATTGCTCGAGGGATCCTTCAGCCGTCTCACCTCACCGCCTCACCAGCACCACCGCCCGGCCTATCGATCCCTACCTCGGCCTTGCGTCCGGTCTCGGAGCCGGATCGCGCCTTTCCTGATGGAGGAAAAGATCGCGCGCGTCCACCGCCCGACCCGCATGATCATGCGATACCGGTGTTCGACAAATCGATGTATTGTGCTGTTTCTGGCCGTGCTGGACCATGACACAAAAACACTTTCAGGCGGTCCTCCGCTTTCTCGGCGCCGTGGCCTCGGCGCTCACCGGCCTTGGTGCCATCTGCACCACGGCAGGGTTCCTGGCGGAGCGCACCCGTTGGAGCATGCTCGGCCTCGGCACCGTAAACGTGGACCTGAACGAGTACCTCTTCACGGGCGCACGTTTCCTGGCGTTCCTGCCGGGGATCACGCTCTCCACCGCACTGTCGGTCCTCACGGCGAGTGGTCAGGTATTCCTGCTCGTCGTTGCACTGCTGGTGTTGGCGGTCGTGTCGAGGATATTCCTGGGGCGTCCGATCGGGACGCGCTTCCGCCAGTGGTTGAAGGGCTGGTTGGAGGCGAGGCGGCACCCGTTGGTCTTCGGCAGCCTTCTCGGCTTGGCTGTGCTCCAGTTCGCGGGCACGCTCTTCCTGTTCCGCGCGGCACGGATACGGAACCTGTTGTTCGCCGGAGAAATGCCTCCCGGAAGCTGCGCCACCACTGAGCTTCCGCTGGAAGTAAAGATCCGGCTCGGCTGCGAGTGGCAGCTCGATCAGCACATGGGCACGGTTTTCCTCGTGGTCCTGGCAAGCAGCATGCTCTTTGGGCGGGTGGTGCGAACGGGCGCGAGCGGGCACGGCTCGCTCGGCGAACGAATACTCATGGGCGTAAACGGCGCTCTAATCGGCACCAGCTCGTGCTCCTTCCAATCAACTACGGCGTCGTCTTCCTGAGTAACGAGTTCCCTGTCGTGCAGGTCGCACTTGAAGCTCCGACGGCTTCGCCCGGCGAGTCGTCGGACACGATGTCGTCTCAGGGCGCGCCGGTCTCTGCGTCAGTCGAGCTTTGGCCCCCAGACGGCCGTTTCTACCTGCTCCAGCGTCGTGGAGACGAGTTCTATCTGTACTCGCGCGCCGCCGCGCGTGTCTGGCTGATCCCCAGGGCGAAACTGGCGAGCGTGGTCTACCTGGGTATCTGCCGGTTGTTTCGGCCCGAAGAAGGCTTGATCGCCGCCACCTGCCCGGCCGATGAGTAACCAGAAGCATCGAGCACCCCAAGGGTGCTGGCCGATCGTTCGGATCGCGGTTGGGCTGGTCTTCCATGTGATGCTGGCTTTGTTCATGAGGCCGGCCGCGGCCGCTGCACAGGCCGAAGAGCTTGGAAGGATCGAGCGCATGTTGCGCCTGGGACTCGACGACTCGAGCGCGGAGCATACCTGCGGCCCGACGTCGGACGTTGCGGTGCAGCGACGCGGCGGTTCCGTCTGGCAGGATGGCAGCTGCGAGCTGGCAGTCATCCTCGAGGACCGGATCCGCGTCCGTCCTCGTACGGTTGTGCGCCTGAAGCTTCGAAGCGTGGACGGCGAGGGCGATATTGCGCTGTCCGCGGACAGTCTGTTCTCTGAGATCGGCGGAGCCGACGAGGCTTTCTACACGATTCGCGAGACTCCGGAGCAGATCACGGGTTGGGAACTCGCGGTCACCAGAGGCTCCCTCGCGTTGCACTGGGTGCGCGGGCAGCTGGCGCTCTTCATCGAGGGAACGCGTGCCATCATCTCTGGAACCCGGGTCGTAGTCTCGGCGGACCCCGATGGAGAGACCAGCACCCTCCACCTCATTGAAGGCGACGTTTCTTTCCCGGACTACCCCGACGTGACCCTGTCTCCGGGGGAGTCGGCACGGCTCCGTCCGAACGCCGCACCCGTCGTGACCGCAGCAGGGCCGGCGTTGGCCGAGCGCTTCCAGCGCACGGCCGAGTGGGCGGTGGACGACGCCTGGGGCCGGCCGTTCTACACGAAGCCGTGGCTGTACGCCGGGATCGCAGCGGTAGCCGGCGGCGTAGCGGTGTGGCGCATCTCCTCGGGAGACGACAAACGATACCGCGGGACTATCATCATCAGGATCCCATGGTGAGCGGCGTGACGACTGGATCGTGCGGGCTGTTCCCGACGCGCTGGCTTGGCGGTCTTATCCGTGGCCGAATGCGGCCGCGCTCGCGGACAGGACTCCTGCGATGCCTGCCGACAATGGCCGGCTGCCTGTTTGCGCTCGGCGCGTGCGCCGAAGGCATCGGCGGCCCGGAGCCGCACGGCACGATCCTCATAATCGACGCGCGGCCGCTGCTGCAACCCTCTCCGAACGGTGACGGCCCGTTTCAGGGTTCGCTCGTGTCCGTGCTCGACCGGGCCGAGCTCACCGTCACCCCCGGCGACACGGGCGTGTCCGTGTTGGGCGCGCCACTCACCGCCGAGGAGCCGACCGCCACGTTCGAAATCCAGGTCCCGGGGGGCCTACAGACCTTCACGGGCCGGGTGCTGAGCAACAACGGCACGGTGCTCTACGAGGGGAGCCGCGAGGTCGAGGTGCGGGCGGACGGATTCGCCGTTGAGCTCGATCTGGTCCCGGTGGCGCCTGTCC
>JBOGIN010000868.1:0-11372 GCA_050742275.1 Vicinamibacteraceae bacterium | reverse complement strand
CGGTCAGGCCGTGGTGCCGCCGCCGGAGGGGCTGGTGCTCTCGTCCGTCCTCGCAGGCATCCTCGGCGTCGCACCCGGCGACGAGGTGACCGTCGAGGTGATGGAGGGCAACCGGCTGGTGCGCCGGATTCGCGTCGCCGGCCTCGTGGACGACACGCTGGGCATGTCCGCCTACATGCGGCTCGACGCGCTCCATCGACTCATGCGCGAAGGGGCCACCCTCTCTGGCGCGGCGCTGCTCATCGATCCCGCACGCGAGCGCGAGCTGTCGGCCAGGCTCAAGGAGCTGCCCGCCGTCGCCGGGGTCGCGTCGAAGCGTGCCGTCGTGGAGAACTTCCGCACGACCATAGCGGAGAACATGAACATTCAGATCACGCTGAACGTGCTCTTTGCTGCCATCATCGCGTTCGGGGTTGTCTACAACGCGGCGCGCGTCTCGCTGTCGGAGCGAAGCCGCGAGCTGGCCTCTCTGCGCGTGCTCGGCTTCACGCGCGCGGAGATCTCTCTCATTCTCCTCGGTGAGCTGGCGGTGCTCACGCTGCTCGCGCTGCCACTGGGCGCGCTGCTGGGCTACGGCATGATGGCGCTCATTGCGCAGACCATCGAGGCCGAACTGTTCCGCCTTCCGCTCACCGTTACACCACAGGTCATGGCGTGGACCGCGCTGACCATCATCGTCGCGTCGTTCGTCTCCGGATTAGTGGTGCGGCGTCAGCTCGATCGGCTCGATCTCGTGGCCGTGTTGAAGACTCGGGAGTAATGTGATGTCGCAAATCGCGGTAGCGCGGCCCTTTCAGGGCGCCGTGGGGCTCTTGAAGAATCGGCGGGTGCTGCTGGCGGCGCTGGTCATTGCCGTCCTGCTCGCGATCGCATTGTGGCCGCGGCCGACGGAGGTCGACCTCTCAACGGTGACGAAGGGCCAGCTCATGGTCACGGTCGATGAGGAGGGCGAGACGCGCGTACGGGAACGATTCGAGGTCACGTCGCCGGTAGCCGGTGAGGTACTGCGGATCAATCTCGAGCCGGGCGATCCGGTCATCGCCGGCAAGACGATGCTGGCAACCGTGCGGCCGTCGGCGCCCACCCCGCTCGACGCCCGCTCGCGTGCGGAGGCGCAGGCCGCCGTGCGCGTGGTCGAAGCCATGCTCGGGCGGGCTCGAGCGGAGCGGGATCGCGCCGCGACGATGCTCGCACGGACCAAGCAGCAGCTCGAACGTGCCGCCAATCTGATCGAGGGAGGCGCGATCTCGCGCGACGAGTTCGATGCGCGCCAGACGGACGCGCGTACCGCGGAAGAGGCGCTGCGGGCCGCCGATTTCGCCGTCGCACAGGCGCAGCGTGATGTGGACGTGGCTCGTGCACGGTTGATACCGAGCAACGCCAGTCGGCCTACCGGCGACATCCCGCTCCTCGCGCCTGTCGACGGCGTCGTCCTGAAGCGCCTTCGTGAGAGTCAGGCTGTCGTTCCCGCAGGTGAGCCGCTGTTGGAGGTCGGCGATCCGACCGGACTCGAGATCGTCGCGGATCTCCTTTCATCCGATGCCGTGAAGATCAAGGCTGGCGAGGTGGTGTTGATCGAGCAGTGGGGCGGCGGGGAGACGCTCCGCGGCCGCGTGCGCCGTGTGGAGCCCTCCGGCTTCATGAAGGTGTCAGCCCTGGGCGTCGAAGAGCAGCGGGTCAACGTCATCATCGACTTCGAGGATCCGGATGTGGCGTCGCGCGCGCTAGGCGATGGCTACCGGGTGGAGGTTCGAGTCGTCATCTGGCGGGAGGAGAAGGTTCTCAAAGTGCCCACCGGCACACTGTTCCGGCGCGGGGACCAGTGGGCACTGTTCGTCGTCGAAGATGGACGCGCACGTCTACGAACGATCACGATCGGCCAGCGCAACGGCGCGGAAGCCCAGGTGCTCGACGGCCTACGGGAGCGCGAGCAAATCGTGCTGTATCCACCAGATACCCTCGCCGATGGCGACCGTGTCGCGCAGCGTGCCGTGTGACCGTCCGTCCAGTATGCTGAACGCCCCGCTCGTTTTGACGTCGGTGCGCGTTGACCGGCGCGCGGTCCGCGCCGAGAATGTCAGGCGATGGACAAGCTTGCAACCAAAGTGGCGGTAGTGACGGGCGCCGCGCACGGGATCGGTCGTGCAATTGGCGAGGTCTTCGCCGAGGAGGGCGCGACGGTCCTCCTGGTCGATATCGACGAAGCCGTTGGCAATCAGGTCGCGGAGCAGATCCGCGGGCGGGGTGGTAACGCGACGTTTCACCGCGCTGACATCTCCGTGAAGGAGGAAGCAGCGCAGGCGATCCGGCTCGCGGCCGGGCACGAAGGACGAGTCGACGTCCTTTGCAACAATGCCGCCTTCATCGGCGACTTTCACGATGTGATGCAGGCCACCGAGGACGAGTGGCAGGGATCGATTCGCGTCACGCTCATGGGCACGCACCACTGCACACGCGAGGCGCTCACCTGGATGCTGCCGCGGCAGCACGGATCGATCATCAACATCGTCTCGATCCAGGCGATGGTGGGCTGCCCTACCTCGGTTGCCTACACAACGGTCAAAGCGGGTCTGTTGGGTTATACGCGCAGCGCCGCCTACGATTACGGCCGGCAGAATGTCCGAGTGAACGCGATCTGCCCTGGGCCTATTCAGACCCGCATCTCACCGGCGCCCGGTGAGCCGCTCTACGAGTACCAGCTTCGCAATACGATGCTCAACCGCGTCGGCCAGCCACGTGAGGTGGCACACGCTGCTGCGTTTCTCGCCTCGGACGAGGCATCCTTCATCACTGGCGTCGTCCTACCCGTGGACGGCGGATGGACCGCTATCTGATGCACCTTTCGCTGGCAATCGAATCTCTTTGGCGATCATCGTCTCACCCTGAGCGGTCGCGCCACCCTTCGTCGCACCTGCCTCGCCGGCCTTCGGGGTTCTGCCTATCACCACGACGCGCTCACCGACGCGGACGCCCGTGAGCTCTTCGACGGCCTGGCCGCGCAGTATCTTCGTGTCGTCCGTCACGCTGAACCACGTCGTCTTGCCGCCGCCGTCTTCGACCTCGATCCGCTTCGCGTCGATCGATTTCACCGTCCCCATGACTTTGTGGTCATGACCCTCGTGCGCAACGAGCGGCGGAGACGCCACCACGGCGAGGGCGAACGATACGCCAAGTGCTGCAACTAATTGCCTAGTCATTCTTGCCTCCTGGATGTCGATGTCCTCGTGGATCCCGTGCGGGCGGCTTTGGCGCCTCACCTTCCAGGAATCGCCGTATCTCCTCTTCCTCTCGGAGCTCGTGCGGGCTCTTGGGGTTGAGCTCCTCCATCTGAGCGAGCTCCGCAGGCGTCATCTTCGGCAGATGTCGGATGAAGTGCACCAAGTGCCAACTCGCCGTCTCTCCTTCCGCGGTGCCTGTGCCCCAGGCAGGCATCCCGGTGAGTCGAATTCCATTCTCGATGATGTAAAACAGCTCGCCGTCAGAGAGCGCTTGCGTCTGAGAGTCCCTCAGGTCCGGCGCCTTGGGGTAGAGGCTTCGTCCGATGTCCACATCACCGCTTCCGTCGTTCGCGTGGCAGATCGCACAGTGGTCGGCGAAGTGCTCGAGCCCCGCCCGGATGGTCTTCGGGCTTGGCGGGACGGGACTGGCTCTCCCACGGTCCGCTCGAGGGATAGCGAGATGGCGCATCGTCCGTGCAATCTGCACCTCTATCCACGTAGGCTCGGTTCTCGCGCTGATCCCGCGATTCATGATCGAGACGGCGAGTGCGCCTAGTGCCACCGCCACGACAAGTATCAGCACCAGCAACGCCTTCACGATGCTCTTCATGGCTCGCGAAGCGCCACCCCACTGAAGAGCTCGCGAAGCGGAAGGTGGAATCCGGGCAGAAGATCCTCCCCATCGAGATCTTGATCTTCCCCGAGCTCCTCGCTCGTACCGTTCGGACGCCGAACCGAGAGCCCATGCTTCCTCGGATCCACGATCCAGGCGAGCCGCGTCCCACTTTCCAGCCACTGGCGCACCTTGTCTTCGACTTGCTTACGCCGGTCGTTGGGAGAGATGACCTCGACAACCAGGTCAGGTGCGCCCGGCCAGAAGCCATCGGGGAACCCGGCGGCCTCGAATCGCTCCTTGATGATGAACGCCATGTCTGGGGCACGAACGGTATCCGGGCCGCGATGCAGCAGAAACCCGGTGTCTTGGGGGAGGACGACACCGATATCGTGCGCACGCAGGTAATTGTCGACCGCATAACCGAGACGCTGTGAGCAGACACCGTGGACCACGCCAGACTTGGACATCCTTACGAGTCGCCCTTCCAGGAGCTCGTAGGAATAGTCATCGTCCGGCATCCGCGCCAGCTCCTCTGCGGTGACGAGCACCCGAGGCAATCCCATGACCATACCTTCACTTCCTCCATGCACCGGATATAGCGATAAACATACCAGGCTGCGGGAGCTACGCAGGTGCCGTCAAACCGGAACGCGCGCGGATCGCTATCGCAGTGTCATGGCGAAGACTGCAACACCTAAGGCCATGATACATCGTCAATTCTGCAATGGGGGAGAGTGGCAGGCAGCGATCACTCGACCCTGAGCACACCCATTGGCTGTACGCGCATTGCTCGGCGCGCGGGCAAGTAGCACGCTACGGTACCAACGAGAAGCAACGCCACAGCCACGACCACATAGCTGAGGGGGTCCGATGTGCTGACGCCGTAGAGAAGACTCCGGAGCGCGCGTGTCGCGCCAAGCGCCAAGAGCACGCCCAGCGCCACGCCGAGGCTTGCGAGCGCCATCCCTTGGCGCACGACCAGCCACAAGAGATGACGCGGCGTGGCCCCGAGCGCCAGGCGGATGCCGAGCTCGGGACGGCGGACCGCGACCGCGTACGACAGCACGCCGTAGGTGCCGATCATCGCCAGCGTGAGCGCCAGGAGACCGAAGAACCCGAGCAGCTGCGCGTTGAAGCGACGCGGGGCGAGATAGTCGCTCAGAAGCGCATCGAGTGAGTCCACGCTCGCCGCGGCGAGAGTGGAATCGACGCGACGAACCGCCGCACGTAAGCTCTCGCCGGTTACCGCGCGGCCCGATCCGCGCACGACCATCCCGACCCACGGGAGCGGCGACTGCGCCGCAGGCACGTAGAGCCAGGGCTCGGGCTCCCGATCGAGCGCCAACGGGCGCACGTCTCCGACGATCCCGACGATCGTGGCCCAATAGGCTTGCTCTTCCTCCGGTCCTTCGAGGTCGATGCGCCGGCCGATCGGATCGACGCCGGGGAAATGCTCGTCTGCCAGCGTGCGGCTGATGATCACGACGGTCGGCGCGGACGCCGTGTCGGCGTCCGTGAAGTCACGTCCGGCGACAAGAGGGATTCGCATCGCGCTGAAATATCTCGGACTGACAAAGGCAATGCCCGCCAATGGGTTCTGGCCCGGCTCGGTGGACCTTCCCTCGATCTTGAAGCCCCTCGTACTGCTACTGCCGCCGTACGGGAGCGGGAACCCCGACGAAACGACGGCAGCGCCGGGCAGGCTGCTGATTTCGTCGCGCAGCCGGTTCACGAAGGCGGTGCGCGACGCGTCGGACCGGTACCGCGCCTCTGGCAATCCAATTTGCATCGTCATGACGCCGCGCGGGTCGAAGCCGGGCGACACACGCGTCACGCGCACGAGGCTTTGCACCAGGAGTGCCGCGCTCACCACCAAGATGACGGCGAGGGCAACCTCCGCCACGACCATCGCGTGCCGGAAGCGCTGATGGCCACGATGACCAATGGTCCGTGCACTTCCAGCTTTCAAGGCGTCGTGAATCGACAGCCGACTCACGAAGAGCGCAGGTGTCACGCCAAAGAGGAGGCCTGCCACAATCGAGATGACGAGCGTGAACAGAAGCACGGCGTAGTCCAGTCGAATCTCCCCGAGTCGAGGAAGGTCTTCAGGAAGCAGGTTGACCAACAGCTCGAATCCCCAGAGCAATACGACGAGACCAGCGAGGCCGCCGGCCACCCCAAGCACCATGCTCTCGACGAGCAGCTGGCGCGTGAGCCGCGTGCGGCTCGCGCCAAGGGAAAGACGGACTGCCATCTCGCGCTGCCGAGCCGCGGATCGCGCGAGCAGCAGATTCGCAACGTTCACGCACGCAATCAGCAACACGACGCCGACGGCTGCCAGCAGCACCCACAGCGCAGGACGTATGTTTCCAACCAGATCCTCGTGAAGCGAGATGACCTCTGGACGAAACGTCGCGTGATCCTCCGGAAACCGGCGCTTCAGGGCTGCTTCAATCGCGTCGAGATCCGCCTGCGCCGCCCCAATCGACACGCCGCGCTTCAGCCGGCCGATCATCTCCAAGTAGCGCGCGCCGCGAAACTTCCGCATGCTGTCCAGGTTGCCGAACGAGAGATCGGGCACCTCTTCATCTGCCGTCACCCAGATCTCGCAGTCACGAGGCAATTCGAAATCTGCCGGCATGACGCCCACGACCACGAAGGGCTCGTCATTCATCGTGAGCGACCGCCCCACGATTCCAGCGTCTCCGCCGAAGCGTCGCTGCCAGAGACCGTGACCGAGAACGGCAAGCCTGCCGCCGTGCTCGCTCGCCGTCTTCCTCGTGAAGCCCTGGCCCGCGGCGGCGGAAACGCCCAGCACATCGAAGAAATCCCACGAGGCTTGGACACCCCGTACACGCTCTGGCTCGCGGCCGCTCGACAGGTTGAAAGAATCGAACCGGTAGGCGGCCAACGCATCGAACGAGCGCGCGTTGTCTCGATAGTCCACGAAGTCTGGCGCAGACATGGAGCCGCGCCGTTGCGACCCTTCGGTCCCCACGACGCGCACGAGGCGCTCAGCCTCAGGATACGGAAGCGATCGCAGCAATACGGCATTGACGATGCTGAACATTGCCGTGTTGGCGCCGATGCCGAGCGCCAGCGTCAGGACGGCAATCAAGGTGAACGCCGGCGCGTTGAGCAGCCGGCGAACGGCGTAGCGAGCGTCTTGCCAAAGCGAGCTCATCGAGTCTCCTGCGGCGAGCTGCCCACGCGTGGTAGCCAGTTGGCTCACG
Organism: Vicinamibacteraceae bacterium; assembly: GCA_050742275.1. Taxonomy (GTDB): domain Bacteria; phylum Acidobacteriota; class Vicinamibacteria; order Vicinamibacterales; family Vicinamibacteraceae; genus WHTT01. The sequence goes on along the minus strand of JBOGIN010000868.1, from coordinate 4,305 downwards.
CGGTCGGCAGCCGGGTGGTTTGCGGCAGTCGCGCAATAGCTCCCTTCGAAATGCGTGCCGATTGGGTCGCTGCGCCGGGACTCGGCGTCTTCGCAACTCCATGGGGGGCGATCGAGCGGCTACGCGTTCGATTCTGGGACTTGGCGGGACGGAATCGAACACATCACACTCACCGGATCTCGCGAAATGCTGATAACCTCTTGTAGGTAACCAAGGCTACGATATGAGTAAACCGACCGACCTCGTACAAGGAACGCTCGACCTCCTCATCCTCCGCGTCATCGGGCTGAAGCCGATGCACGGGTGGGCGATCGCGCAACGGATCCGCCAGATGTCCAACGAGGAGCTGAAGGTGGGTCAAGGCTCGCTCTATCCTGCGCTGCACAAGCTCGAGCAACAGGCCTGGATCGAGGCGGAGTGGCGTCCGAGCGAGAACAACCGCCGCGCGAAGTACTACACGCTGACGCGCGCTGGGCGAAAGGCACTGGCCAAAGAAACAGCGCAGTGGGAGCGGCTGTCAACAGCGATCTCCCTGGTCGTACGGCCGACGTAACGACCCGCCGTCGTATCGCGGTGGCGCGCGGGACCTGCATGCGCTACCTCCTCGACGACGCGCTCGATGGAGAGGAGCAGCTCCACCATCCGATCGCGCGCGTGCAAGGCTCCAGCTGCCAAGACTACGGAGACTCACTTCACGTATTTTGGTCCTACCATTTAGCCGTTCGTTGCCTCGCGTTGGTCCGATATCGGGCTGGAACTTCTACGTGGGCCAATTGACACTGGTGCTCGATTGGTCCTATCATTTGGCCACTTCTCAACAGCGGTAATCATGTCGGCATGGGGGCATGCCCGGCGTCCGAGCCCGGTGCGCTGTGCGCGGCATGTGGGAGGCAGTGTCATGTTCACACGTACGCGCGGCCAGCGCTCGCCGAGTCTCGCCAGTCGCCCTGCCGTGAGGCTAGTCGGACGGCTCGCCATGCTGCTGCTCGGCGTCGCTCTCGCGTCGGAGGCCGTGGCGCAGGTTCAGGCCGGACGCCTCGTGGGCACCGTGTCCGATCCAGACGACGCCGTCGTGCCGGGCGCAACGGTGACGGTCACCAGGGCCGGCACGAACGTCTCGCGTACCGTCGTGACGAACGCGACCGGCGAGTACGTCGTGACGCCGCTCGATCCCGGCGCGTACGACGTGACCGTGACGCTGTCCGGCTTCGAGACGGTCGTCCAGCAAGGGGTCCGGCTGGAGCCAGGGCGATACGCGGTGCGCGTGGATGTGCAGCTGACCCTCGGCCGAACGACGGATACCGTGGAGGTCACCGCCGGCGCACCGCTGCTGGATACGGAGACCGCCACCATGGGACAAACCATCCACAACGAGGCGGTCGTCGACCTCCCGCTCAACGGCCGGGGCTTTCAGCAGCTGGCGAGGCTCGTGCCCGGCGCGCTCAACACCGGCGCCACCGGCAACGTCCTCCCCATTCGCCCCGAGCGCATCAACGAGAACACGATCAGCGGCGTCCGCGGATCGCAGATCACCTTCCTGCTCGACGGCGTGGACGTGACCGAGCAGCATCAGGGCGGCACGAACGTCGTCCCGTCCATCGACGCGATTCAGGAATTCAGCGTGCAGCAGAATCCCTACTCGGCGGAGTACGCACGCGCGGGCGGCTTCTTCAACATCGCGTTGAAGTCCGGCACCAACGCCTTCCGCGGAACGGCGTTCGAGTTCCTTCGCAACAGCACGCTGGATGCTCGCGACTTCTTCGCCCTTGAGCGGCAGCCGCTGAAGCGCAACCAATTCGGCGGCAATCTCGGCGGACCGCTGATCAAAGACAAAGTCTTCTTCTTTGCGAGCTACGAAGGGTCACGGGAGCGAGCCGGCTTGACGTTCAACAACACGGTGCCGACGCTCGCCGAGCGGGAAGGAGATTTCAGCGACTCGGACACGACGATCTTCGATCCGCTGACGACCCGGCCAGATCCCAACGACCCGAGCGGGACCATCCGGGATCCGTTTCCGAACAACGTCATTCCGCCCGATCGGCTGTCGCCGCACGCGCGGTTCTTCCTGCCGTTCATCGCCGAGCCCAACGCCGGCCCCGATCAGGCGGTGTTCTCGCCCACGCGGGTGTTGGACCGCGATCAACTGCAGGTCCGGATCGACTACGAGGTCACGCCGAGGCACAAGCTCTTCGCCCGGATGAGTCACTTCGACAACCGCCAGGAAGAGCCGAACGGCCATCCGGCCCTGGAGACCGCGTCGCTCAACGCCGACGCGCAGGACTATGCCGTGGCGCTGACCAGCACCTTGCGCCCCAGCCTCATCAACGAATTCCGCTTCAACGCGCTGCCCAGCACGATCGCCCTGGCGCCGTACCTCGATGGCACCGACTTCGTCAATGACGCGGGGATCGCTGGTTTCGAGAACACGCTGCCGCGCGGCGGTGCGGGATCGTTTCCCGATCTGCGGTTCAGCGATATCGAGGACGTGAACGGGACCGCGTTCGATCAGCGGCCCAAGACACAGGACCGCAGCACGTTCGAGCTCACGAACAACGTCACGTGGGTCACCGGCCGGCACATCGCCAAGTTCGGGGTCAAGATGCGCCGATTCGAATGGCTCGGCACGGACGGAACCGAGCACCGGGGCGTCTTCAACCACAGCGGCATCAACACCGAGAATCCGGCGTCGCCCGAGGACACGGGCAGGGCGTTCGCCGACTTTCTGCTCGGGATTCCCTCCTCCGTCTCCCGTGGATTTCCAGGAGACCCGTTCGGCGGACATGGCACGTATTGGCACTTCTTCGTCCAGGACGACTGGAAGGTGCTCGACCGCGTGACGCTCAGCCTCGGCTTGCGCTACGAATACTCGCCCTGGCTGCTGGGTGAGAACGGCCAGCTCGGCACGTTCGATCCCGGCTCGGACCGGCCGCTCATCCTGGCGAGCGAGACGGACCAGATCAATCTCGACGCCCAGCCGGGCACGCGCAACGCCTTTCCCAACTTCGCGGATCTCATTCAGACGAGCAGTCAGGCAGGCTTGCCAATCCAGATCACCGAGAACGACAACAACCAGTGGGCACCTCGCATCGGGCTCGCCTGGCGTCCGCTCGACGAGCGGACGGTCGTTCGCGCCGGCTACGGGATCTTCTACGAAGCCGAGCAGTCCGACGGACGCGTGAACCTCAACGTCCCGCCGTTCGCGGTACGAGAAACCCAATTCAACACACGGGGCGCCGTACCGAACCGCACCCTCGCGGACTTCTTCCAGGGCGCCGCGCTCGGCTCCGGCGCCTCGACACCTGGCATCAACCCCTCATCGCTGACGGCCCGCCAAGGGAACAATCAGCACTGGAACCTCTCCATCCAGCGCCAGGTGGGCGGCTCACAAATGGTCGAGATCGCCTACGTCGGCAACAAGGGCTCCAACCTGCAATCGCGGACGGACATCAATATCCCCCAGCCAGGGCCGGGCTCGATCCAGGATCGTCGGCCCTTCCCCAGGTTTGCGGGCATCAACTTCTTCGACGACACAGGGTCGACCGTCTACCATGCCCTGCAGGCCAAATGGGAGCAGCGGCCGTCGGCCGGCCTCTGGTATCTCGTGTCCTACACGTACTCGAAAGCGCTGGAGACGTTCCCGACGCCGGCGGTGGGCGGCACGTTCGCCATGGAGAAGCGCGTCTCCAACCTGTCGGTCCCTCATAACTTCTCGCTCAATTTCAGCTACGAGCTGCCCGTTGGCCGCGACCGGCGCTTTCTCTCGGCGGCCAGCCCGCTCGTGGATCATCTCCTCGGGGGATGGCAGCTCTCCGGCTTCATCAACCTGCACAGCGGCTTTGCCTTCACGCCCACCGCGGGTCGGGACGTCGCCAACATCGGCGTCGGCGATCAGCGGCCCAACCGCGTGGGATCGGGAACGCTCGACAACCCAACGCTGGACCGGTACTTCGACCTGGACGCGTTCGCCGTGCCAGATGACTTTACCTTCGGCGACTCCGGCAGCGGAATCCTCCGGGGAGACGGCTTTCAAGGCTTCGACTTCGCGCTGATGAAGAACTTCGCGCTCGCTGGCGGGCGCCGCCTCCAGTTTCGCGCCGAGGCCTTCAATCTTCCCAATCATGCGAGCTTCGATAATCCCGAGTCCGACATCCTGTCGCAGAACGCCGGACGCGTCCTCGGCACGAGGTCGTCGACGCGGCGCATCCAACTGGGTTTGAAGCTGTTCTTCTGATATGGACGAATCATCGCGCAATCCGTCGCGAGGGTCTTTAGCCCCGGAATTCACCTGTGTTGACTGTAGGGGCC
>JBOGIN010000867.1:0-6148 GCA_050742275.1 Vicinamibacteraceae bacterium | reverse complement strand
ATCGTGTCGTCGTTCAACGCAGGCGCCTCCGTTGTGGAAAATGTCCCGTGTGCACGGACGTTTTACCATACGGAGGCGTTTGTGTCTCTATAGCAATCGATCTCTTCGTGAATTATCCGGGCTAATGAACGAAAGACAGGGGGCGGCCGCAAATCCATCGGCCCTCAGCGGTCTGCCACGGGAGAGTCAACTGGCAAGCGGCGTTCGGCCACAGCTAAGGGACAAACAGCGCCATCGACGTCAACGCCCAAGAAGCGCCGCCCGCTACCCCCTATTCTCAGGCCAATCGGAGTGCAGGTGCGGCGTCTGCGGCTGGAACGGGGCCTGTCACAGGAACGCCTCGCCGAGCTCGCCGATCTGATCAATTACAAGCACATCGGAAGCATCGAACTATCGAAGGTGGAACCGTGCGCCGAGGTGCTGATCCGCCTGGCACAGGGCCTCAAGGTGCCTGTCGGGGAGTTGTTCGAGACGATTACGCCGATGCAATCCCACGGGCATCGCCTTTCGCCGGCCGACCTCGAGGCCATCTTGGCCTCCCTCGAAAACCTGACGACCATCTTCGATCGTGTGCGTGCGGGCCAGCCTCCCCCGGTTCCGCGGCGTGCGCCGCGTCGACCGCATCGCTAAGAGCTGTGCGCTCTGCCCTTGATGTGACAGGTGAATTGGGTTGCTCTCCGGCGGAGCCGGTGGGTGGTTCAGCTACTCCTGCCGACCTCGTTCGGAGCTGTCCGCGCTGATTCCTTCGGAGGATGTCTATAGGTGGTGTTGTGGAGACTATTGGCCGATCACCGATGTTAAGGCTATATGAAGAGGCAACTACATGGCCTAGAGAAACCTGTTTCCCGCGCGCCCTCACTGGTTTCCGCGTCTCACGTCTTCGATGACCCGCTCGATCTCTTTTAGTTGGCGTTCCAAAATCCTGTGTGCACGCGGCCCTGTCCTCTTCGTCGGTCCCGACGCGAGAAGCTCCGTGACGTCGATCGAGAGGGCGTCTGAGATGTCCTCGAGGTAGTCGAGCCTGGGATTAGCCTTTGCCCGCTCGAGATCGCTGATGAACTTGGTACTATATTCAGCTGCCTCGGCGAGCTTTGGTTGAGTCCACCCTCGAGCCGCTCGCAGTCGCTTCAGGTTCCTCGCTAGGCGCGGTCGCAGCGTCCGACGCTTGTCTTGCATCGCGCGCCGAACTATTGGACAAGATCGGAACGCGCACCATCCTTGAGCGGTGTAGCGTTGAGGCTCTGGACATAACCCGGTGGTTATGGACACGGAGAGTATCATCCATGCTGAGAGTTTCCTCTATGGCCTCTCAAGTGTCGTTGACGGCACGCAGCTCGACTCCTATCTTCGAAAGCACGTCGAAGTACCTGCTCGCTCGCGCCCGGCTCGGCGATTCTACCGCCCTTGGTGAACTCTTCAGTTGTTGTCTTCCGCGACTTCGGCACGCGATGCACGGTCGCCTTCCGCGCTGGATGCGGGCGGCAGCCGATACGTCCGATCTTGTCCAGGACGCGCTTCTCCGCACCATTGGGAGGGGTGATAAATTCCAGCTTCGCGATCGGCGTGCCCTCGCGTCGTATCTACACAGAGCTGTGGAAAACCGCATCCGCGACGAGTTCCGTCGCGGTGCCAGACGTGCATCATACGCCGTGCCTGAAGAAGACCTCACGCATCCAGCGCCTTCCCCGCTCGAGCTTACGATAGCAAACGAGACGTGGGCGCGTTACCGCGCTGCCCTTGCGGACCTCCCATCAAGAGATCGCGAGCTCATTGTGGGCCATCTGGAGCTTGATTACAGCCCGGAGCAGCTCGGTTGCATGATCGGTCGGTCGCCAAATGCCGCGAGAATGGCCCTTCACCGCGCGGTTCGTCGGTTGGCGGCGCAGATGGGCGAACCCTGAGCCGCGTCGGCTCGTGGTGGGCGTCACCGACGCGTTCATCGACCGAGCTCCCATCGATTGGATGGCTCTGCGCTCACGGGCCCGCCCTGAGTCGGAGCGCGCCATCATCCAAGGTCTCTGGTCCCTCGATCGCATTCGCGAAGCAGCACGTCGAGAGCTCCGCATCCGCGACCGCCCCAGCGACTCTGCTACAGACACCGACGACGCGCGGCCAGCGCACGAAGTCTGGTCATTAACCTCGGTGCTCGTCCGCCTGCTCATCCTCCTCGCAGCGGGTCAGGTGTTCTGCAGTTTCGTCCTTCTGGGAGCGGCGCTCGTGAATGGCGAAACCATTTCGACCCGGACACCCCAGATTGTTCTTGCGCTAGCCTTTACCGCCGCCAGCCTTTTCCTCGCAGTGGCAGTGTCACGCGATCCCCGGAGGCTCTACTTGCTCGGGTTCTTCTCCTCAGCGGCATGTACGTTCTCGACCGGCGCGCTGACCGGGCTTAGCGGAGTGGACCCTGGCGCGACCACCCTCGTGTTCGACGGCCTGTTGCCGAGGGCCTTCATGCCGGCCTCTCTGTGGCAGTTCGCGGTCGCTTTCCCCCGCGTACGGCGGTTCACGCCCTTCGATGTCCTTGCCAGGCGTGCGACGACTGGCACCTGGTTGCTCGGTACGTTGCTCTTTGGCGTCAACTGGCTTTCGACGTACTACCCGGTTCATAGCGAGCCTCTTGCGTACCTCCTGTACACGCATCCGAGTAAAACCTTCATACATCTCTCGACGTTGATGCTCATTCCTCCGCTAGCGATAGTCTTCGTGCGTTCCCACCGCGCTCCACTGTCGGAGCGCCGAAAGATAGCACGGTTGGCTTTCATTATCACCGCTGGCATCGGACCGCTTCTTCTGTTCCATCTCGCCCGGATCGTGTGGCCGGGAATCGACGCCTGGCTTCTGACCAACGGGTTGTACCAGGTCTCTCTCGCCCTGATCAGCGCAGCACTTGCCGCGACGCCAATCCTGACCACCGCCGTGATCATCGTCGATCGGCCTTTAGATCTCCAATCAGTCCTCCACCGCGCGTCGCGCTACGCGCTCGCTCGGAGCGTCTTGACGATCCTGGTTGTCGCGCCGTTCATCGTGCTCTTCGTCATGTTGTATGACTTGCGACACGTCGCGATTGCCGATCTCTTCGCCGGCCCGCGGGCGTGGCTCCTGCTGTCGTGCAGCGTCGTCGGTTGCTTACTCCTCTTGGCGCGCTCGGCCTTGCGCGACACGCTCGACCGGCACCTGTCCCGCCGTGCCGCCGACCACTCGGCGCTCCTCGCACGAAGCCTGGAGCGCGTGCGCCTCGCACGCGGCTTGCGCGAGATCATCGTCACGGTCACGCGGGAGCTTCGTGAGGGCATCGGAGCAGAGACCGTCCATCTGCTCGTGCCCACCGGTAGGGACGCCTTCGTCGACCTGTTCACCGCAGACCGCCGGCTGCCTCGTGACGGCGCTGTTGTCGCCATGCTCGAGCAAGCGGACACGCCGGTCGATCTCTCGTTCGATGGGCCGCTCGTCTCGTTGCTCCCGAAGGACGATCGAGACTGGGTCGCGGCCAACGACGTGGAGCTGGCCGCCGCGCTCACCACACGCGACGGCACGCTCTCAGCAATCGCCCTGGTCGGTGCAAAGCGCGGCGGGCTTTCGTTCGATGCGCGAGATCGTTGGTTCGTCAGTGCCCTGATTACCGCAGCCGCGGCCGCATGGGATTCCAATCGGCGCGCCAACCGTCCCGTTGGCGCGTCGGCGCGTGGTGCCATGAACGAAGACGAGGCCGCCCTCGAGTGCCAGCGCTGTGGCGTGGTCGGCGACCCCGGACCGCTGCCGTGCTCCTGTCGAGCGGGCGCGGTCCTGGCCTTGCTCCCTCGCCGCGTTCGAGAGAGGTTCTTCGTTCAACGGCGGCTCGGCGCCGGCGGTATGGGCGTCGTCTATCTCGCACGCGATACCGCCCTCGACCGCGACGTTGCCCTGAAGACCCTGCCCTGCCTCGGCAAGCACCGCGCGGCCGGCCTACGGGAAGAAGCGCGCGCCATGGCCGCCCTGAGCCACGAGTCGCTCGCCGTTATCTACGACCTCTATGTCTGGCACGATACTCCTGTGCTCGTCGTGGAATATCTGCCGAATGGAACGCTCGCACGTCGCCTGGTCCATGGTCCCCTGGCGTCGGCCGCCACGCTCCAGCTCGGACTTGCCTTGGCGCGGGCGCTGACATACGTTCATGCTAGGGGTGTGCTTCATCGCGATCTGAAACCAAGCAATATCGCGTTTGCAGCCACTGGCGTGCCGAAGCTCCTCGACTTCGGCCTCGCCACCTTGATGCCACCCTCCAGCGATCTTGTTCCTCGGCCAGGCCCCAACACCACGCTCGGCGCCAAGCCGCCGCTCGCCGGTACACGTGCCTACTTGCCTCCGGAAGCGTACGAAGGAGCGCCGGCGACAGCCGCATTCGACCTCTGGGCCCTGGCGGTGGTCATGCTCGAGGCGATGACCGGCGTGAATCCCTTCGCGGCGGCCGATCAGATCCGCCCGTCGACTCGCCGCGCGGACCGCACATCTGTCAACCTCCACCCCTACCTGAGCGATCTCACTCCCGCCTTGCGCGGGTTCTTCGAGCGCGCCCTCAACCGCCGGCCGGACCGCCGCTTTCAAACCGGTCTCGATCTTCACGCCGCGCTGCAGGACGCCGCCAGATGGTCCTGACATCGGCCACCTGGACAGCTGGCTGCCCCACCGCCGATAGTACCGTCCATGGGAAGACGCGTCCCAACTCAGCGCCGTCTCGTCCGCAACTCCCGCACACCTCAACGCCTTCCGCCACTCCAAGACCGCCTGGACTCGCCGCTCGACATCCTCTTCGTCGGCATCAATCCAGGCATCCGCTCCGCCCTGACAGGCCATCACTTCGCTGGCTACTCCAATCGTTTCTGGAAGCTGCTCTTCGATGCCGCTCTCGTGCCCCGTCCTGTCACGTACATCGACGATCATGTCTTGCCGCAATGGCGACTGGGCATCACCAATCTGGCGTCCAGGCCCACGCGCGGCATTGGCGATCTACGTCCCAGCGAATACGCGCACGGTCGCCAGGCCCTCCTCACCAAGATCGAGCACACCAGACCGAGAGTCGTCGCCTTGGTCGGCGTCACACTGGCGCGGGCCTTGTGCGACGAGACTAGGCCCGCCACGCATGGAACGCTTCGCCTCGGCCTTCAACCCTGGCGACTCGCGTCGGCGCCGGTCTTCGTGCTGTCCAACCCGAGTGGACGCAACGCACATTACTCGTATCCTCAGATGCTAGCATCGTTCCGAGCGCTCCGCCGATATTCAACCCATCGCCCACGATAACTCGCGTCGGCGTCGGTGGAATATTTATAGTTACACGTGAGTCTAAGCTCGGGTCAGTCGGCTCATTGCGCTGATCTTCCACTGGCTATCACACATCTACGCTCTTGCTGAAATAAACACCGCACGAACGCAGTCTATAGAGAGATCGCAGACAACCGTCCATCTCTTTTCGTGTCCGTTCACATGCTTCTGCCGCCGTTTTGCCAACACATCGACTCAGAACACGTGACTTGCGGTGGTGCTGTCCAACATCGAGATTAACTCACACATCTCAATCGTCCTCCGCCGACGTCGGCCATATCTCCGTCAGGAGACACTCACCTTTCACACGAGCCAACGAGGCCGGAAGATAAGTGCGAGGCTGCAGGCACGTCTCTTGCTGCATGCCCCGTGACTGCTTGGTTGTTCTCATGTGTTGGTCTTCAGGGCTTCAAGTCATCCCCTGGGCTGTTCCCGCCCTGGTGCTCCTCGGTGGATCCATGGCGCTGGGTCAAACCGTCGACGAGGCCGAAGGGACGGTCACGATCTGTGGTCAAAAGGTCACACCGCCGGCCAACCTGCCGCCGCCAGGCTCGCCGCCGGTCTTCTGGTTGATCGTCCCCTGCTTCGAAGCGCAAGGGGGACAGCCGCTGGTCGAGGCGCAGACCTACGTGTACTACATCCAGAGCCTCTCGAAGATCAGCCGGCCCTCGCAAAACCACTGGACTCCCTGGAATGAGCGGATCGAGCACGGCCTGGTCGCCGATTTTCGCCGCCTCTGGGGGACCAACTTCTTGGACAACCTGACCGTCGACGTCCGCGATTACGCGTTCGAGAACGGCGTCGTCGGCAAGGTCGCGCTCTTTCATATGGAGGAGCGTCATCGGGTCAAGAT
>JBOGIN010000866.1:0-3146 GCA_050742275.1 Vicinamibacteraceae bacterium | reverse complement strand
GCGCGCGGCCGATATTGCCGAGCATCAACACCCTCACCGTCCGGCGCGACCCGATCGATGGGCACCGCATGTATCTGCACCGGCGGGAGGCGAAGGCCGTCGCGGTCGCTGGCGGCATGTACCACGTCGCCCCGGCAGGAGCCTTCCAGCCAGCCGCGCTCGCGCCTGCGCATCAGGCCAACGATTTCTCGATCTGGCGCAACATCCAACGCGAGTATTCTGAGGAGTTCCTCGGCAATCCCGAGCACGACGGCAACTCCGTCGATCCGATCGACTACGACAACGATGAACCGTTTCGTTCTTTCGCGGCCGCGCGGCAAGCAGGCGACTTCCGTGCCTTCGTCGGCGGCGTTGTCGTCGAGCCGTTGACGCTGTGGGTCGAGTTGCTCACGGTCGCCGTGCTCGAGGCGCCGACGTTCGACCGGCTGTTCGCTGACATGGTCGCCACCAACGAGGAAGGCGCCGCCGTGAGTACCGAGGCCGGCCGTCCCACCGTGGGGATTCCGTTCACATCCGACGCTCGCGAACGACTGAAGTCTGAGCCGCTGTCCCCGATCTCTCGAGCGTGTCTGGAGTTGGCGTGGCAGCATCGGCACGCTCTGCTGGCAAGCTGACGGTATGCGCGTCTTGGTCACCGGCGCCGGCGGGTTCCTCGGTCACGCCGTCACCTCAGCGCTGGCTCAGCATGGCCACGAGCCCATCGCCTTCGTGCGAGCTCGGGCCGCCGCACCGCTCGACGTAGCCGCGACCCACGTCGGCGACATCCTCGACTTCGACGCAGTTCGGTCGGCGGCAGCGGGAGTCGACGGCGTCGCGCACCTCGCTGCGCTGACCCGCGTGCGCGATTCCTACGCCGAACCGCTGAGCTACTGGCGCACCAACGTGGGCGGCACCCTGAACGTGCTGCAGGCGCTGACCGAGCACGAGCAGGCGAACCGTCTGGTACTCGCCTCTACTGCCGCCGTCTACTCGGCGCGAGCACCGCAGCCGATCACTGAAGACGCCCCCACGGAGCCGAACAACCCCTACGGCGCCAGCAAACTGGCGGCCGACCGGGCGGCGGCGGATCTCGCAGCCTCGGGGGCGATCGGTGCGATTAGTCTGCGGGCGTTCAACATCGCCGGTGCCGTGAACGGCGTCGCCGACCGGGACTTGACGAGGCTGATTCCGAAGACCTTGGCCGTCCAGGCCGGGCGTGCGGCCGAGCTCGTTGTCAACGGCGACGGGTCGGCTGTGCGTGACTTCGTGCACGTGTGGGACATGGCGGCCGCCGTGGTCGCGGCGCTCGAAGCCTGCACACCGGGCGCCTGGCAGGCCTACAACGTAGGCAGCGGCCGCCGCACGAGCGTGGCCGACGTCGTCGCCGCGGCGGAAGACGTGACAGGTAGGCCAGTGACTGTGCGCCACCGCCCGCAGGCGAACGAGCCCGCGGTGCTACTCGCGGACAGCTCCCACATTCGGCAAGACCTCGGATGGCAAGCGAAAAACTCGGATCTCTCACAGATTCTTGCTGACGCCTGGAAGGCTCTGAACAGGGGTTAGTCGCGGTTGGAATAGTCGGATACCGAATATTGCCGAGCTGACTAGGAATCGCATTCTCTGAATCGCTTTGTCGCGGTGTGCTGGGTTCATGACCGGCCCAACACCGAAGGGGAACAGCGATGAAGAGGTACGTCGAGGTCCAGGAGCAGGGCGGCATGAAGGGGAGGGTGCTGGCCCTGGTCGTGCTGGCGTTGATCGTTTACGGGGTGATCGCACATCCGACCGAGGCCGCGCAGATCGGTCGGGGACTCGCCGCAGGGCTGGCGGCGCTCGTCGAGGCGATCGTCGAGTTTCTGCAGGGACTGTAAGGGAGGCCATCATGAGCCCGCACAGCAAGGCCACCCTGGAACGAGCCGTCGTCGAACAGGTCCGTGAGCTCGGGTCGCAGATCGATCAGTGGCTTTTGGCGATCGAGACCATCAGGGCTGCTCGGATTCGCTACCTAGCCGCTGTTCGATCTGCACGACCCGCTCGCGAAGCGAACGGAGCTCGTCGTGCACGGCGGTGAGTTCCCGCAGCACTTGGTCGTTGGCCTCGTCAGCATGCGGTTGCGCGGTCCTACCGGTCAGTACATCGGCGAGGTAGGGGGGCGGCCACTTCAGCGCGGTCGACAGGGATTCGAGCGTGCGGGGGCTGCGGCGACGAGTCAGCTTGGCGTACTGGATCTCGCGGATCGTGGCGGGCGAAACCCCGGACGCGGCGGCCAACTCCAACTGCGTCATCCGCAGCTCATCGAGCCGCGAACTGATCGCCTTGCCGACTGCCTGCCAGTCGTCCGCCACACGTCACCTCCACGTTCAGCGTCGCAGCCGAGACTAGCTGCCACGTAGCCAGAACACACCCAGACCCACCCATCGACCAGGAGAAACACGCCAGAGTCCCGCCATGAATAGCCAAAATGAGCTATGTTGGCTATTGTAGCCGCAGGAGTACCAAGAGATCGGAGAACCATTCATGAGACGCAGGATCCTCAACGCGGGGGCGGTACACAGCCCTCGCTTCTACAACGTCTCGCAGGTAGCTGACCTTCTCGGCGTCTCGCCGATGACCGTGTACCGCGAGATCCAGGTTGGCAAGTTCCCGGCAGTGCAGATGCGCGGCCGTTACCTCATCCCGGCCAAGGCCATCGACGACATGGAAGCCGCGGCGCTCGCTGAGCAGACCGTGGTATCCGCTGCGGACTTCGTTCCGCAGAACGAGGGGGCGGCGTAGCGATGCGGGTTACTACTGCGCAGATCGAAGAAGCGCTCGACGCGGTGATGGCCGAGGTTGAGCGCGAACTGTGGGTCCCGCGCGAGCGCCGGACGGCACAGACGTATGAGCGGCTCGCCGCGCTGCATCACCAGGAAGCGTCCTACTGGAAGGACTACCTGGAGATGTCCCGCAGCCGCGTTGCCTGGATGGCCGCAGGTGCTGCCGCGGACCGCGCGCACCAGCTCTCGGAGCGCTACGCGCGCCAAGCAGTCGCGCTCTTGCAGGACTTGGGTGAGCTGTGGCCGTCCGAGCACACGGCGTGGGAGGCAGCGTGATGCACGCGAAGTCCGTCACGACGTCCCTCGAGGCCGTGGTTGCACCGCAATGGGCGGAAAGCGCGCTGTGCGCGC
>JBOGIN010000865.1:0-4519 GCA_050742275.1 Vicinamibacteraceae bacterium | reverse complement strand
GTTCCACACGTTGGCGTAGACGCTCTCGCCGACGCACTCGAGCTCGTTGAGGTTGACCAACGGCGCCCCGTGCAGGGTCACGCCGACCTCCCGTTGCACGGCAAACGACTCTGGATCGCGATACGTGAGCCGATCGCTGCCGTTGCTCATCACGAGCGAGGTGCCGTCGTAGCAGAGCCCCCACCCTTCTCCCGAGTAGCTCAGCTCACGCCGGCGCTCGAAGGTCTCCAGCTCGTACTCGAACGCACGTCCGCTCGTGTAGGTGAGCTGAACGAGACGCCGGCCGACGAGCGCGAGCCCTTCGGCGAACTCCGGCGCTGGGATCTCGAGGCGCCGCAGCACGCGACCGGTCTCGACCTCGACTGCTCGAAGGCTCGAGCGGCCAGAGAGGCCGGTGCTCTCGTACAGGACACCATCGTCCAACAGCAGGCCTTGCGTGAAGGCGCTCCGGTCATGCGGATAGCTCCCGACCACGTCGACGCGAAGGCGTGCTGCCGATAGCGATGACGCGCTCGTTGAGGCGCTATCGCGTGGCCTCTCGACGGCAGGCGAGGCGATCCCTGGCGGCGCGCGACGCAGTAGAAGCACGCCTCCAGCGACAAGGGCGATCACGATCGCGACACCCCAGAGGAGGCGTGGCGAGGACCGGCGCGCTCGCGCGCTGTCCGAAGAAGGCCTGGGACGAGGCGTGTGGCGTGCGCTCTTCTTCCGTGCAGCCATCGCTGGTAGCGTATCCCGATTCGGACCCGCGCGTCACTCGGCGCGCAGCGCCCGGACAGGGTCGATGCGCGCCGCGCGGCGGGCAGGGAGGATGCAGGCAGCACATGCGACGGCGAGGAGGACGAGCGCAACCGTCACGTACGTGCCAGGATCCGTGGGCGTCACACCGTAGAGTTGGCTGACCAGGAGACGAGTCGCCAGCAACGCGAGCAAGAGGCCAGCGGCCATGCCGAGCGCGACGAGCCACATCCCTCGTCCAATCACGAGACGCAGGACGTGCGCTGCCGCCGCACCGAGCGCCATTCGCACCCCGAGCTCACCCGTCCGCTGGGAGACCGCGTACGACAGCAGGCCGTAGAGTCCGACACTCGCCAGCAACAACGCAAATGTCCCAAACAGGCTCGTCAAGCTCGCTGTCAGCCGTTCCTGTCGCAGGGATGCATCGATCTGATCGGAGAGCGATGTCACGTTGTATACGGGGAGCTTCGGATCGACCGAGGCAATCGCGCGCCGTACGGTCTCCACCAGCTCTGTCGCCTCGCCCGAGGTCCGTATCTGGAAGGTCGTCTCTCGCCACGCGCTGGGATCCTGGAGGTGTGGGATGTAGTACGCGCGCGGCACCGGCTCGCGCATGCTGTGATACTTCGCGTCTCTCGCGACGCCGACAATCTCAATCTCGTTGCTGGTATCAATACTGGCGCCGAAGCGCTGGCCAATGGGATCTTGATCGCCGAAATAGTACCGGGCGAATGTCTCATTGACCACTGCGACGCGCGGTCGATCCGCAGTGTCGTTTGGCAGGAAGGCACGCCCGTGTTGAATCGGTATCCGCAGCGTCTTGAAGTAATCGGTGCCGTACTCGACGAAGAAGCTCCTCGTAGATCACTGGAATGCGCGCTGCTTCGTAGCCCACGAGTCGAGGATCGGTTGAAACGAGCAGAATGCCCTTGCGCGCAAACCCGGTATCCACGCGGCCAAGCTCGTGGAAGGTCCGGAGTAGCAAGCCAGCGATGATGAGCACCGTCACCGACAACGCCACCTGTGCCACGACCAGCGCGTTACCCCACCGAAGGAGGCCTGTTCCCTTGCTTTGTCTCGGATGGCGTTTCATCAACGCTGTCAGATCGCCAGACGAGGCCTGCAGCGCCGGGACGAGACCAAAGAGGAGAGCCGAAGTCACCGACACAGCACCGGCGAACATGATGAGACGCGCGTCGAGACGAACATCGAGCGTCCCGCTTGCCACCACGGTCTCGAGGAACGCCAGGCTCCAGCTCGCGAGGCACAGGCCGAAGAGCCCGCCGGCGATCGCGAGGAGGAGACTCTCGGTCAGCAGTTGTCGCACGACACGCGGGCGCGTCGCGCCCTGGGCGAGTCTGAGCGCGATCTCTGGCGTGCGCGCTGATGCGCGGGCGAGCAACAAACCGGCGACGTTTCCACAGGCAACCACGAGGAAAAGCGCCACCACGGCCATCAGCACGCCAAGGGACTGTGACAGCTCCGAGCGCAGCCTTGTGATCCCGTGGCTGGCCGAGGCAAGCTGCACGCCTTGACGTACCAGTCGGGCCCGCTGCTCCGACGAGAGTGGAGAGCTGGTTTCCGCGGCAACGGCCTGCTGCAGCAAACTGGTGAGCTCGGCGGCCGCGCGCCGCGCGCTCACGCCTGCTTGGAGGCGGGCGAGAATGGACGGTAGCGGGCCCTCTGTTGGATGACCATCGCGACCGAACGGCATCGCGCGACGCGTGGCCCACGGTACGTAGAGGTCAGGAGGCGCACCCAGGATTACACCCGAGAATCCGGGCGGCATCACACCGACGATCGTGAAGGTCGTGGCATTGATCACGACCGACCGCCCAACGACCGCGGGATCGCCTCCGAATCGCCGGCGCCAGTAGGCCTCGCTGATCACGGCGACTGGGCTCCCGCCTATCGCCCGATCGTCGCTTCGCGTCAACCTTCTGCCGAGCCAGGCGCGCACGCGGAGCGTCTCGAAGAACGTGCCGGACACCTGCTGCGCTTGGGCACGATCAGAGGCGCCCTGAACGGTGACGCTGACCGGGATAGTGTTCGAAAAGAAGCAGATGTCCTGAAGCAGGGTGGCATTGTCGCGAAGGTGTTCGTACAGCGAGTGGGTGATATTGCTATTCGGCTTGATCGCCTGGCCGCCGCTCCGACGAACGAAGACCAGCTCCTCGGGAGATCCTACGGCCAGCGTGCGGAGCCACACTGCGTCGATCACGCTGAAGACTGCGCTGTTGGCGCCAATGCCAAGACCGAGCGACAGCACGGCGGTGACGACGAACCCTGGGCTCCGGCGCATCGTGCGCAAGGCGTACAACGTATCTCGCCGCAGGTCGTCCAGGTGCTCACGTCGCGCCGCGCGGACGATATCCAACACGGTTCTCGTCCACAGCCACAGCAGAGCGGCTCGCCGCCCGCGACGCCGCGCCTCCCTACGCTGCTCGTCGAACACCTCTTCCATCTCCGCGCCGAAGTCGGCCCGGAAGTCAGCAGGAAGCAGCCGCAGGAGCCAGCGAAACAGGCGCATCATCGCATTCCATCGCGCCACTCAGGCCTTGCCCCGGGCGAGCCGCAGCCCTCTCGTCGCTCGAGCCATGGCGCTCGCCTGCTCCAAGCGCGCGGTCTCGGCCAGCGCCACCTCACGGCCGAAGGCGGTGAGGCGGTAGTACCGACGTCGCTGGTCGTCCATGCTGGCTGCGGGTCGCCTGCGCGTCTCGTCTATCAAGCCGTCTGCGAGCAATCGCTTGACGATTCCGTAGAGCGTTCCAGTGCTGAGCAACACCCGGCCCTCGGTCCGCTGCCCGACGTCTCGGAGAATGGCGTAGCCGTGCTTGTCACCGTCAGCGAGCGCCACCAGAACATGAAAAAGCGCCGGGGTCAGTGGCAGGAACGCTTCGGTATCTCGCTTGAGCGCCATCGTCTATCCGTCCTTCATGCACTCTGTCGTCACACTATACGTCGTATTACGACTTAGTGTCAACACTCAGCGGAACACTCAGCGGAACAGGAGAAGCTGAGAGCCTTCAGGGCGGCGGAAGGCGGCGGTGGAAAGCGGCTGACGTCGCTGGTTGAGCCCGGCACGGCGGCAGGCGGCGGTGAACAGTGTGTGGACGCTCGAGGCGTATGGTCCGCTGCCGCGCATGCGCGAGCCGAAGCGCGGATCGTTCAACTGACCGTCACGCTGCTCACGAATCCTCGCGAGCACCTTGTCCTTGCGGTCCGGGAGGTGCGCCTCCAACCAACGTTCGAACAGCTCCTTGACGGCATACGGGAGGCGCAGCATGACGTGGCCGGCCGCCGTTGCGCCTGCGCTTGCCGCCGCGGCAAGAATGGCGGGAATCTCGTGGTCGTTGACTGCGGGAATTACCGGAGCCACCATCACGCCCACCGGCACGCCGGCCCGGGCGAGCGCCTCGATTGCCGCCAATCGCCGTGCGGGTGTCGATGCCCGAGGCTCCAGCTTGCCCTGAAGCGCCGCATCGAGCGTCGTCACCGAGATGAACACGATCGCGGCGTCGTGGCGTGCGAGCTCGGCGAGAAGGTCGGCGTCTCGAGTAACCAGGAAGTTCTTGGTCACCACGGCGACTGGATTGCGAAAGTCGGCGAGCACCTCCACGCAACGGCGTGTGATCTGAAGCCGTCGCTCGATCGGCTGGTAGGGGTCGGTGACGCCCGATAGTGCAATCGGCTGTGGCTTCCAACGCGGCGATGCCAGCTCGTGACACAGGAGCTCCGCTGCGTTCTCCTTGACGACGATCTTCGTCTCGAAGTCCAAGCC
>JBOGIN010000864.1:0-3611 GCA_050742275.1 Vicinamibacteraceae bacterium | reverse complement strand
GCCGCGGCAGCACGTTCGCGTCTGGCGCGCGGCGCGTGCGCTGCAGCATGGCCCGCTCTTCGACGATGCGCGGCAGCGCGGAGAGCGCGACGCCGGCCGCTGCAAACGGCACGAGGGGGAAGTCGGCAATGAGCCGCGCGTGCGGCGGGAGCGGCGGGCCCATGTCGTAAACCGGCCCGGCCTGGCTGGGCCCGAAGCGGCGTCGGCCGAGCCAAGGGCGGAGGGATTCGGCAAACGGCGTCCGGCGCACGAGCGTCAGGTCTTGGGTCACGCGCCGCGCGGCCAGGAGCAGGGCCGCGGGCAGGATGCGGCGCAGGGTGCGCGACTCGTAATTCTTCAGCACGGCCCAGAGCGCGTTGCGCTGCATCAGGTACTGCTTCTGCCCGTCAGGGTAGCGCCTCGAGGTGCCGCCGTGCCGGTGATAGACGACGGCATCGAGCGCCGTGCGAATCTCGTAACCGGCTGCCCTGACACGCCACCCCAGGTCGACGTCGTCGTAATAGGCGAAAAAGCTCGGGTCGAAGCCGCCAGCCGCGAGATATGCCGCGCGCGTGATCGCAAACGCGCCGCCATTGGCGAAGAACGTCTCGCCGCCGCCCAGATACTCTGGCGCATTCGGCTTGCCGTAGCGCTCCTGCACGCCGAAGGCTTCGAAGGTGCTCGTTCCAGTCACGAAGTCGAGGCGCTTGCCGTCCCAGCTCAACACGCGTGCCGCGATGCACGCATACGGGCCGTCGAGCGCGTCGACCAGACGGCCGACCGTCGTCGGCTCCACACGCATGTCGTTGTTGAGGAACAGGAGGACGTCGCCCGTGGCGGCATCGACGCCGGCGGCGTTGGCGCCGGTGAAGCCGAGGTTTTCCGCGAGCTGAACCACGCGCACGTCCGGGAACTCCTGCGCGAGAAGCGCCTGCGACTCGTCCGTCGAGCCGTTGTCAACGCAGATGATCTCGAGGCGATCCTTCGGGTAATCGCTCCGGAGGAGCGAGCCGAAGCAGTCGCGCAGATACTCACGGCCGTTCCAGTTGACGACGATGACGGAAACGCGCTGACGGAGCGGGCCCTCGGTGGACGGCGCCGAGGCGACTCGTGGGCGCGCGCGCGCCGCCAATTCCTCGCGAGCCGGGAAAATGTCGGCATCGTCTTCGCCGTCTTCCACCCAATCACCCGCATTCCCCAACGACTGCGCCGCCTGACCCCTGAGGCCTGCTGATCCCTGACCCCTGACCCCTGACGCCTCCTCCCTGGTGAGCTCATCGAGGAAGCTGTGCAGGGCGAGCAGGGGAATGGCAGTTGCCGCTTCGTCTTTCGGCCATGGCGTCGACGGGGGCACGGCGCGCATTCGCGCCTGCAGTCGAGAAAGCAGGGACTCATGGCCCCATCGACCGCCGAAGCGGAGGTCCTGCGGCTCGATGCCAGCCGCACGCCAGGCAGTCAGCAGCGCCGCGGTCGCCCTGGTTGCCACCACGTCCGCCAGCTCGTCCCGCGGCATCGTCTTGGCGGCGGTGACGAGCGGATTCCGCCAGGTGAGAAAGTCGCGCACGTGCGGCTGGAGCGGATACGCGTCTGGCGCGGTTTGCCGCCCCATGGGACCGACCGTGCGCACGACGACCCCGCCTGCCCGTGCCCGCGCCGCAAGATCGGTCACGATGCCCACCGACCACATGCGGTCGTCCAGGCCGCCGAGGAGGTCGAGCGCCTCACGGCTTATCGCCCACAGCGGCGGATCGAGAAGGGCCCGGTGGGCGACGCCAGCCACCGTATCGACATACGCATCGCACAGGCGCCGCACCGGATCGAGACCCTCTCGCCTCCGGCCAGCGTGCGGCGCCTGGAGACCAGGAGAGAGTGAATCATCGAGAGATCGAGAGCCGGCGGACGCGGGAGACCGCTGTGCCGGTGCGAGAACGAGGAGGTTGGGCTCTGCCTTGATCCTCGTGGCGGCGCTGAACACCGCCAAGTCCGCGGCCGTCCATTCGAACGTCGGATCCGCAAACAAGAGCCAGGCGCCGCGCGCCTCGCGCACGGCGTCGTTCATGCGTGCGGCGGCGCCGCGCGGCTGCTGCGGGTCGTCGTGCGCGCGGACGAGGTCGACGGTGTGGCCGACGGCTTCTTCGACCAGCGTACGGAGGGCGGCGGGCCGGTCACCTCCCGGCCAGCGTGCAGCGTGCAGAATGAGCGAGACGGAAGGTCCGGTCACGGCGCCTGCAGGAAATGGCCGCGGGCCCTCAGCCCAGAGAGCACTAGCGGTCGAGCCCGGCCGCCGTTGAGTGTACCACCGGCGTCGGCGGAAGCGTTGGATGCGCGATGGTCAGCGCATGGTCTGGATCCATCACAGCACGCTGTCGAACCGGTCCCCGCGCGAACGGGATGCCAAAGGCCTCGTCGGCGTCCGCCTGATTGAGCAGCTTGGTGACCACGTGGTCGAAAGCGTCGAAGAACTTCGTGTCGCCTGGCTCGGGAACGATCGTGCGGCCAGACTCGACGAAATCGCGCACGACCTCGTCGAGCGGAGTGGAGGCCGTGACTCGACCGATGGCATAGCGCCGCGCGCCGGGACGGTCGAGAAAGCCCGCCTCTCGATACAAGTAGACGTCACCGAGCAAGTCGACGACCACTGAGATCTGCGGGTAGCCGGATGGCCGCATCTCGGTATCGCTTGCCATCTCCAACGGCTGTCCTGGAGCGCCTTCGCTCAGCGCTTGCAGCGCGTAGCCATAGTCGATCCGCAGCTGACTCAAATCGTCGCGGGCTCGGCGGTGCTCGAGCTCGCCGAAGATCTCGACGAGGCGCGCCCGCTCCTCGGGCGTCACGCCTTCGGTAGGCGGCACGCTGTAGTCCTCACGCAGGGTGAGAAAGTCGATCTGACGATCGCCACCGGCCTCGCGGTTGATCTCGGCGATGAGATCCGCCAGCCGCAGGACGTCCTCAGCCTGGCCTCGCAGCACGATGAAGTTGAATCCGAGGCGGAGCGGTGAGCCCCTCTGGTTGCGAGCACGCAGGATCTCCTTGGCGTTTCGCACGACGAGGTCGAAGGCCTTCGGATGTCGCGTCACGCGAGCCATGCTCTCGCGATCGACGCCGTACAGCGAGATCCGCAGCGTGTGCAGCCGCCACAGCCCTTCCTGTTTCTGCAGGAATTGCGGCGTCAGCATGAAACCGTTCGTGTACAGCGACAGCTTGGCGCCATGCTCGGCGCCGGCGGCGACCAGCTCTCCGAGGCCCGGGTTGGTCAGCGGCTCGAGGCCGCCCGACAGATAGAACCGGTGCGGCTCGTTGCCGGGCGCCTCCCGGAACATCGCGCTGAAGAGGTTGTTGCCGTCAGGCACGGTATGCGCCGCGTACTTGGCGTCGTGCTGCCTGCCGCAAAACGTGCAGAAGAACATGCAGGAGACGCCGGGATACACGCCGACGCGAAGAGGATAGCGATGCGCCTTCTGTCTCACGGCGCTCACGACGCCGGTGCCGATCATCGGCAGGATCGTATTCTGCCAATACTTGGCGCCCCGCCCATGCTGCGTGAGCAGCGCTTGGGCGACGTCGCTCGTCGCAATCGCCGCGTTCAAGCGGATCAGCGTGTCGCGGTCGAGGTCCAGCGCGCGCGCCAGGGC
>JBOGIN010000863.1:0-4836 GCA_050742275.1 Vicinamibacteraceae bacterium | reverse complement strand
GGATTCAGGATTCAGGATTCAGGATTCAGGATTCGGGATTCAGGGTTCAGGACTCGGGATTGGCCAAACGGGCATCAGGACCACGAGCCATGGCTTCATCCAGCAAGCGCACAAGCTCCCGTTGCTCATCCGCGGTCAAGCTCAGAAGCGCGCGCTCCGCGGCGCCCGGCGCGATCTCCACCGCAAGGCCCTCCTCGTCCAGCATGCCCTCTCGATCGGCCATGCTCGACACGAGCTCCCAGCCCGCATCTGGTGATACGGGCTCGATCTGCGTTGCCGAGGGCGGCAATTCACGCTGGGCGACCTGCGGCGCGGTGCCACCAGGTCCTGCAAAACGCGAAGCCGCGAGCCACCACAAGCCAGCCACCACAACCGCCACGAGCGCGATCGCGAGGGCACGGGTAGGCCCAAGCTTCAGGTCGGGCGATAGTCTGCGAACGCCGCTGGTCCACCAAGACGCGATGTCGTACACGTGACTGCGCTGCGGCTCGCCATCGACGGCCCCACGGATCTGCGCGGAGAGGTGGTCCCAGAAGAGCGGTGACGGCTCCGGCATCTCGACGGTCCGCACATCGGTGGCGACGCGTCGCAGCACGTCGCCCTGCTCTCGGCATCGAGCACACTCGTCTACGTGGGCGGCGCGCTCGGCCGCAAGCACGCCTTCGGCGAGGTCGACCAGCTCGGTACGGGACAGATGCCTCATGGTAGGTCCCCACCTTCCAACTGCCGCCTGACGTTGTTGAGGGCGTGAAAGAGGTTCGCCTTCGACGCGCCAACGGAGTTTCCAAGGATCCGCGCGATCTCCTCGTGTGGCAGGTCGCGATAGAGACGCAGGATGAGCGTCGCTCGCTGGATCCGCGGCAGCCGGGCAATAGCGGCGCGAACCAGCCGGGCGCGCTCGGCAGAGGTGATGCCGGCATCTGGCGCCGGCGCTTCATCGTCTACGTGCGTCTCGGGCGCGATGGGCTCGTGCACGCGACGTCGTGACGCGAGATGGTTCAGCGATCTGTTCACGGCAATCCGATGCAGCCACGTGCTGACGGCCGCATGCCCCCTGAATCGTTGAATCCCTCGATACGCACGCACGAAGACGTCCTGCGTTAAGTCACGCGCGTCTTCCTGGTTCCCGACGAAGCGAAAGCACACCGCGTAGACGGCGCGTTGGTGGCGCTCGACGAGCGAATCGAACGCCTGGCGGTCACCTGCGGCAGCAGCGGCGACAAGGCGGCGCTCCTCTGCTCTCGCGTCAGCGGAGGCGGCAGGAGACGAGCCCGAGCCAGACGTCACGTCGCGTCTCTCACGGCCTGCACTCTCGCCCATCCGCGGCAACCCCGCGAAGGGCAGACGCCCGGCGTAGCTCAGCATATTGCGTCTCTTCCCCCACTCACCCACCGGCTCCTAGTAGATTAGACCCATCCGGAGCGCCGGGCGTTGAAGGAGGGTCCGCGGCCCAGGCAATTCAAGTCTCCTCCCTCCCTGGCATAGCTGAACTCTGGAGTAAAGTAGATCGTCTCAGCCGTTCCTGCATTCGTGTCGAGCACTCGCCCTCGTGGGCCATCGATCCAAGGAGGTTCATTCATGCGCAGAGCGCGCGCGGTTGTCGCATTGGTGGTAGGGGTCATGTCCGTGATCCCTGTGGCGGCCGACTCCACCCCCTTCCTCGGCCGGTGGAACCTGATGAGCGTGGATCAGGAGCCACCCTCTGTCTACTGGCTCGAGGTGACCGAGGAGAACGGCGCGCTGAGCGGGAAGCTCCTGAACCGTGGTGGGAGCCCGCTTCCGCTGCAGGCGGTCTCCGTGGAGGGCGACGAGCTGATCTTTCGCCCGGAGAGCTCCGGCAATCGACCGTCGCCCGAGTTTCGCGCCCGTATCAAGGGTGACGAGCTGGTCGGGACCGTCACCGAGCGCGACCGTACGGTCTCGTGGGTCGGCCGGCGCCCTCCGACGTGGGGTGACAGCAGCGCGAATGCCGACCACGCCCTCGGCGCGCCCGTGGAGCTCTTCGACGGCCGATCGCTCGACGCCTGGGACGTGCAGCACAAAGGGGAGCCTTCAGGATGGTCGGTGGTCGATGGCGCGATGACCAACCAGGCCGAGGCAAACAACTTGGTGTCGAAGCAGACGTTCACGGACTTCAAGATTCGAGCGGAATACAAGGTCGAGCCCGAGAGCAACAGCGGCATCTACCTGCGCGGTCGCTACGAGCTGCAGGTGTTGGACGATCACGGCAAGCCGATCGATCCCGGCGGCCACATGGCGATCTATGCCTGGGAGCCCCCGCGCGTCAATGCCAGCAAGCCGGCTGGCGAGTGGCAGACCATGGAGGCGACGCTCGTGGGCAATCGCGTCACGGTGACGCTCAACGGCCAGACGGTCCATGACAACGCGGCGATCCAGGCGATCACCGGCGGTGCGCTGGATGCCGACGAGGCCGCGCCCGGTCCCATCATGTTGCAGGGCGACCACGGCAAGGTCTGGTTCCGTCGTGTCACGGTGACGCCGATCACGGGCGGGAAGTAGCCCATTTCATGCTGACGACGATCTGCGTGCGCGCTCGCTGCCCGGAGATCACGCTCCGCGTCTGGTGCAGGGTCCGTGCTCGAACTGGCCGCATCAGATTTCACAGAACTGGACCTTGTCGCGGGCCAGCAACGACACCACAATCGCGGTGACGCAAGTGGCGTTGGGGAGGCCGTGACGATGATTCCACCAGACACACCGCGACCACGGAGACGGAAGGTTCTGGATCGGACGCTGGCCGCTTCAGCGACGTTGATCGTGGCCCTCCTGGGCCCAGGCATCGCCGCCAACGAAGCATCCGCGCAAATTGCCGCGACCGCGTCGACCGACACGCAGTCTTGTAGCCAGGGAACAACCTGCCAGTGGACGGGGACCTGGGCAACAGCGCTGACCCCAGCAAGCCCGTCGGACACCGGCCGCTCTCTCTCTCCGGCTTCGACAATGAGTCGATCCGTATGATCGTGCAGACGTCGATCGGCGGGGAGCTGGTGCGGATCCGGTTGAGCAACGCGCACGGCACCAACGATGTGACCATCGGTCATGCAACGGTCGCGAGGCCGCGCAGGCCGTCGGTACCCGATTTGGCCCCGAGCTCTGTCGAGGAGCTCTCCTTCGGAGGGAGTCCGTCGGTCACCGTTCCCGTGGGCAGCGAGATGGTAAGCGACCCCATACGGATGTTCGTGCCGCCGCTGAGCCAGCTCGCCGTAACGATTTACCTGCCACATGCCACAGGGCCAACGTCCTGGCACTGGTTCGCCAAACAGACAGCATTCGTCTACGACGGCGACCACGCCTCAGAGCCGAATGGCGGTGGTTACAGCAGCACTGTGGAAAGCTTCTATTTCTTGGCCGGCGTGGAGGTGCAGACGCGGACCAGGGTGGACGGCGCGGTTGCCGTATACGGCGCGTCCATTAGCGATGGATTTGGCTCGACCGTGAACACGAACCACCGCTGGCCAGACTTTCTCGCCAGGCGAATCCTCCGCGATGAGCGGCACCTGGATCTTCGGCTCGGCGTGCTCAACGTGAGCCTCTCCGGCAACGCCACCACGCACGACGGCGATGAGCGAAGTCTTCCGGAGGTGGGAATCAATGGCCTCGACCGATTGAGTCAAGATGTCGACACGCAGCCTGGCGTGCGGACGGTCATCGTGGACCTCGGCCTGAACGACATCTTC
Source organism: Vicinamibacteraceae bacterium (assembly GCA_050742275.1). Lineage (GTDB taxonomy): Bacteria > Acidobacteriota > Vicinamibacteria > Vicinamibacterales > Vicinamibacteraceae > WHTT01. The sequence continues at coordinate 1,138 of JBOGIN010000863.1, read as the reverse complement.
CGTCACGATGATCCGCCGGAGCGGATCATTGGAGGGCTCCAACAAATCGCAGCCGCAGTGCATCAGCGAGGCCTCCGTGTGCTGGTCGCGACGCTGAGCCCGGCCGCTGGCAGTGGTGAGTCCTGGACGCCGGAGCGTGAAGCCACACGCCAAGCAGTGAACGCCTACATCAGGAGCACCTCTGACACCGACGGTGTTGTCGATATCGACCTTGCTATCCGAGACCCGGCAGACCCAACCCGGCTGAATCCGCGGTTCTACAGCACCGACCAGGTCCATCCCAACGATCTGGGCAACCGGGCGATCGCGGAAGTCGTCCCGCTGGGGCGGCTGTAGCTGTTGACGTCGAGGTCGGACAGGATCAGAGCAGGTAGACGGCGGGACTTGGATTTCGAGCGAGACAAGCTTGGGGAGAACCTATCCTGCGCGCCGGTCTAGTGTTCTCCCCAAGCGTTGCTATCGCTCCAGCTGTTAGATCAACGGCAGCGTCGGAAGTGCCAGACCCAAGCCGAGGCTGGCTGAAACCGTTCCGACCAGCGGGAGTCCAAGAGCGAGTGCGAGTTCGACCATTGTGTCAGTCTCCTTGTCACAGATTCTCAAGCGAAACCGGCCGCCGAAGCGCGCGCCGATTTCAGGATCTAGAGGAGCATAGGAAATCGTTTTGGCGAGGGTCAAGCACAGCTGTGTCAGTAATTACGAGTTATTAGATAGGTCCTGTAGGGTCTTTCCCTCTATTCAAACTTTTGTGCGGAGGCTCGGCCATGAACGCCGTCACGGCACCAGTTCCGCGCCAGTAATATTGAGTCTAGTTGACTATATCTCTCTATAGTAATGAGAGTTCTATCATGTAACTCGTGCCCAGTTACTCATCGCAGAGCTACGTCGAGACGATGAGTGTGGGGCCCGTGGTCTCTGAGGGTAATGCCTCACTAACCTGCCGTTGTAACGTCATCACGAAAAAAAATCATCGGCGTGGAATTTCGTCTGGAGTCCTTCCGCGAAATTTGGTCGTCCCGCCAGTGCGCCTCCTGAGTGGCTATTGGCGCCAGACGGGCAGCCGCGACCGCCATTGCTCTGCGCAGAAAAGGTTTGACAACGTTGCTCGCCGGGAGGTACGGTGCAGCGTTCTAGCGATCAG
>JBOGIN010000862.1:0-6673 GCA_050742275.1 Vicinamibacteraceae bacterium | reverse complement strand
GAGTCATCCCTCGTACACCGCGCGCCTGGAGGGGCTCCGCACGACGATCTTCAAGGAGATCAGGCCGACACTTCTGTTGCTGTTTGGCGCGGCCGGGCTCCTGATGCTCATTACGTGCGCCAATGTCGCGGGGCTGCTGCTGGCACGGTCGGTCGCGCGCGCGCGAGAGACCGCGATCCGCGTGGCCATCGGCGCGTCGCAATGGCAGCTCGGACGTCAGTACTTCGTCGAAGGTCTCTTCGTCTCGCTCGCCGGGGCGGCTGCGGGTGGACTCTTGAGTTACGTGCTGGTTCGCGCCGTCGTCACGATTGGGGCCGAGTACATCCCCCGTCCGGACGAGATCGCCCTTGACTGGACCGTGCTGTTGTTCGTCGTCGGGACGGCGTTCCTGGCGAGTGCGCTCTCTAGTCTCGCGCCGCTCTGGCAGGCCGTGCGGATGCCACCGACCGACGTGCTCACAGAGGGCATCCGGACGTCAGCGGGAGCCCGCAGCCGCCGGCTCTCGCGATCGCTCGTGGTCGCTGAGATTGCGCTCGCGTTTACGCTTCTGGCCGTTAGCGCCGTTCTAGTCCTCCACCTGCGGAGCCTCACACGTGTTTCGCCCGGCTTCGATCCAGAGCACGTGTTGACCTTCAAGCTCACGCTCGACGACGCGCTGGCGTCCAACAGCGAAAAGCGAGTTCCCCACCAGATCCGCCTTCTGGAAGCGCTGGAAGCCCTTCCGGGAGTCAGTGATGCGGCCTTGAGCATCGGTACTGACCTCGGCAGAGGCTGCATGGGCACCACCATCTATCCGCAAGGACGGCAGGCCGGTCGGGGTGAAAGGCCGGGGATCTGCATGGATTTCATCAGCCCTCGTTATTTTCAGACGATGCGGATCCCGCTCCGCCGCGGCCGCCTGCTGGGGTACGAAGACGGGAACGACGGCGTCCTGATCATCAACGAAGCCGCCGGACGTCGATACTGGCCGAATCAAGATCCTCTTGGCGCCTATGCCCGCCTCAACACACCAGACGGCGATCGCTTCCAGGTCGTAGGTGTCGTGGGTGACGTCCGCAACTACGGCTTGGGGAATCCGCCAGCTCCTCAGCTTTACATCTTGAACCTCCACCGATGGTGGAATCCATCGGAGGTGCTGGTCCGTTCGCCGCTTCCGCCGGAGCGCCTCGTCCCAGCGATCCAGCATGCCATCCAACGCATCGATCCTACGCAGCCAATTCATGGCGTGGCAACCATGAACGAGATCATTCAAGGGTCGCTGTCGCGCGAGCGGGCCGGATCGTTCATGATGGTGTTCTTCGCGCTGGCCGCGTTGCTCATGGCGGTGCTTGGTGTCTACGGCGTTGTCGCTTACTCCGTCCGTCAAAGACGCGTGGAAATCGGGACGCGCATGGCGCTCGGTGCGGTGGCTCGCGACATCCTGTTGCTCGTCGTTGGCGGCGGCGTGAAGATGGCGGCATACGGCGTCGTGATTGGTGCCGTCGCTGTCGTTGGTGCCATGTGGCTGCTTCTTCGAGTATTCGACGTTCAGGACCTCGGATGGCCGCCGTTCGTATTCTCGGGTGTCGTCGTCGCGGCGCTCGCGATGATGGCGTCGCTCTTCCCCGCCTGGCGCGCAGCGCTCCTATCCCCGATGGTTGCCATCCGCGACGAGCCTGAGTCCATATGGGAGTCGGCACGTCAGAGGATCCGCGATACGCTCTAGTTGGCAATCCATCGACACACTGCTTCTATCAACTACACCAGTCGCAGATTCTGCGATTTCCTTCCTTGCTGCTGTTGCAGGTTCTGCCTACCTTTCGCGCCCACCGGCGAAGAGCACAAGGCGGGCCGCGGTCCTTTCGTCTCCGCGTCTTTGGCGTACTCCTTGCACTACCGCTTCCCATGCTCGGATGGCAGCGACGCGAGGCTTGTGCGGCGCATGGCTTCACCCTCGTCGAATGCGTGACGGCGCTCGCGATCATCGTGGTGTTGGCCGTCGGTGGCGCGACGCTCGTTGACCGCGCGGTTCATGCCGGGCGACAAGCCCACGTCCGGACCGTTGCGATTGCGCTGGCGGCGGCAAAGATGGAGGAGCTCAGAGCGCTGACGTGGCGGTTCGATCGTGAGGCTGACGGGAGTGACGTGCGGGTCTCTGATTTCGTGTCAGACCTCACGCAGGCGCCGCCGGTCGCTGGCGGGCCAGGCCTTCGAGCATCGCCCGCTGACGCGACCGTGCGCAACGCGCCGGGGTATGTGGACTGCATCGATGCGCTTGGGCGCGCTGTCGGGACCGGTACGTCACCGCCCCCAACCGCGCGCTACGTGCGGCGATGGGCGGTCGTGCCGCTTGCCTCTGACCCAGAGGATGGCCTCACCCTCATCGTAGTGGTCTCGACTGTCGCGGAGCAGGCGAGGTCGACAGACGGGAGCTGGAATGTCGCTCGGCTCGTTTCATTCAGGTCGCGAACGCGACGATGAAATGCCGCAGCAGGCGGGTGTGACGCTGCTGGAGCTCGTCGTGTCCATGGCGATTACGCTGGTCGTCGGCGCTGCGGCGATTGTGTTACTCAATCCCGTGCACGACGCATTCCGGCGCGAGTCGGATGCCAACGACACCCGTCAGCGGATGCGCGTCGCGGCTGATGTTCTCAGGACTGGGCTTCGTGCAGCGGGCAGCGGCGTCTACGCGACGGAGCACCGAGGTCCCCTGATTCAGTGGTTGCCTCCCATTCTGCCGCGGCGCATGGGGCGCTGGTCACCAGACCCACCGTCGACCGCTTTCAGTAGCCGAGTAACCATCCTCCGCATACCTGGAAGCGCGCTTCAGGCGCCGCTCGCCAGGGCGATGAGCTCTCGCGGCGCCCCTATCGAGCTCCACACCGATCCAGGATGCCCTGCGGCGCGTGCGGCGTGCGCGCTTACTCCAGGGGCGCAGGCGCTCGTGTTCGATCGAACGGGGGCATGGGACCCGATAGTGGTCACGGGCGTTGCGGGCAACGCGGTCGGTCACTGGCCACCGCTGCTGTCAAAGGCCTACGCACCGGCAGAGGACGCTCAGATAGCGGCCGTCGAGATGCAGGTGCTGTATCACGACTCGAGTAGACGCCAACTACGACGCTATGACGGCAATCAGTCGGACCTGCCCGTCGTAGACGAGGTCGTCGAGCTCGAGCTCCGATACCTCGCTGACCCCACGCCGCCGCGTTCGCCGCCACCGCTCGGAGTGGAGGCTGCAACCTGCGTCACCAGCGCCGATGGCTCGCCAACACTGCCGGCACTCGGTCCGACACCGGCGCCGCTCGTCGAGCTGCCGCTCTCTGCCTTTGCCGACGGACCCTTTTGCGGCGAGCCAGCCAACCGCTGGGACGCTGACCTCCTGCGTGTGCGCGCCGTCCGCGTCCGGCTGCGTGTGCAGGCGCGGGATCCAGCGGTGCGCGGCCCAGATCCGGCGCTGTTCGTCAATCCTGGTCACGCGAGTGGAAGTCGCCTCCTCGTGCCGGATCTCGCGTGGGATTTCCAGGTCGCGCCGCGCAACCTGAGCCTCGGGCGGTAGCCAATGACGATGTCATCATGTTACCTCGTCACGCTGTCACGTCCTCGCGACGGCACGCGATTGGTTTACGATCGTGGCGCGGCGCTGATCCTCGCCTTGCTGTTGACGCTGCTGATCACGGTTGTTGGCAGCGCGCTGATCATGGCCGTGGCGACAGAACATCTCATCACAGCCAACGATCGCGATGCGGAAGAGTTGGTCCACGCAGCCGATGCCGGTCTCGAACGTGCCTTCCTGGAGCTCTCACGCGTGGCGGAATGGACCGACGTGCTGACGGGTGCGACGATCGCGCGCGTTCGTGACAACACGCTGTCGCCACGCTTTCCGGATGGCCGTGTCGTGAGCCTCGCGGAGCTCACGCATGAAGCGCAAGCAAGCACTGATCGCGAGCCGTGGGGCGCCAACAACCCGAGATGGCGCCTCTTCGTCTATGGAAGGCTCGCGCACGTCGTGGGCCTGACACTGGAAGGTCCGCCGCTGGCATATGTCGTCGTGTGGGTCGGCGACGATCATGCCGATGGAGATGGGAATCCGCATCGCGACGACAACGATACGATCACGCTCCGCTGTCAGGCCTACGGTGTTCGTCACGGACGGCGCACAATCGAAGCGACCGTTGCGCGAGCGGATCCATATCCGGCATCGCTGAGCGTTTTGTCATGGCGGTTGGCAGAGTGAGATCTAGGGCACAAATGATGTGAATCTCGGACGGCGCACCGTGCATTCCGCGTGTTACGATGAGGCCTTATGGCAGCCGATTCTCGTTCGCGATCTCCTGCCTCGGCTCTGATCTCCGAGCGCATTAGATTCTCAGTCCCACCTCGCGCAGACTCGTTGCAAGCTCCAGCTCCGTCACGTCGGTCACGATCGCCGTGCGCCCGATGTCCACGGGCAGCACGAAATAAAGCGTGCCGCGCACCACCTTCTTGTCGTGTCGCATGGCTTCGAGACACGCGGCCGCGGAGAGATCCGTCACCGCGGGAAGCGGGCCCATCCGGGTCAGCAGCTCATCGAGCCCCTCGTGCGCGTCGGCGGCGAGCGCGCCACGTGCGCGCGCGATCCGCGCCGCAGCCCGCATGCCGTAGGCGACCGCCTCGCCGTGGCGAAAACGTCGATACTTCGTCACCGCCTCGAGCGCGTGTCCCACTGTATGGCCGAAGTTGAGCGTGCGCCGGAGGCCCTGCTCGCGCTCGTCGGCGGCGACGACCTCTGCCTTGATCCGGCAGCACTCGGCGATGATCGGCACGAGCACGTCAGCCTGCCGTGCAACGATCTGCCGCAGCTTCGCCACCAACTGATCGAACAGCGGCCGGCTCGCAATGACCGCATACTTGACCACCTCGTACAGCCCCGCGCGGAACTCGCGCCGCGACAGGGTGCGAAGAACGAGCGGATCCGACACGACCAGTCGCGGATGATGGAAGGCGCCGATGAGATTCTTACCGAGCGGATGGTTCACGCCGACCTTGCCGCCAATCGCGCTATCCACTTGCGCCAGCAGCGTCGTCGGCACCTGGACGTATGGGATGCCGCGCAGAAACGTCGCCGCCGCAAATCCTCCCAGGTCGCCCAGGACGCCGCCGCCCACGACCACGAGCTGGGTGCTTCGGTCTGCCCTGCCGCGGATCAAGGCGTCATAGACACGCTGCACTGTCGTCATCTGTTTCGCCCGCTCACCATCCGGGACCAGAATGGGCTCGGGGCCTGACAGACCGGCGGCGATGGCCGCCCCGTGCAGCCGCCAGATTCGGGGGCTCGAGAGCACGAACCGCGGCGCCCCCTCGGGCAAGAGAGGTCGCAGCACGTCAGCCAGGCGGCCGAGAAGGCCATTCTCGATTTCGACGGCGTAGCCGGTCCCGGGACCGGCATGGACGAGGATGTGCATGTTCAGGATTCGGGATTCAGGATTCAGGATTCAGGAAACGGCCATTCGACTCGGCTTCGGCGAGTCGAATGGTAGGATAGCAAGGGCCGCTTGTCTGCTCCGTTCGAAATCATCTGGCTGGCGCCTTGGCAAATCTTCAGACCGACTTTCTCATCATTGGGAGCGGGATCGCCGCGCTCCGCGCTGCCGTCGAGCTAGCTGGCGCTGGCGACGTTCTCATCCTCACGAAGTCCGAGCCGGCGGAGGGCAACACGGGCTATGCCCAGGGCGGCATTGCGGCGGCTGTGGGCGCGGACGATGGGCCTGCGCGGCACGCGGCTGATACGATTGCGGCTGGCGTCGGCCTCTGCGACGAGGCGGCTGTTGCCGTCCTCGTCGAGGAGGGACCCCGCTACGTGCGCGAGCTCGTCGACTGGGGCGCCTCGTTCGACCGTCAGCCGGACCAGTCGTTGAGCCTTGCCCGCGAAGGGGCGCACAGCGTTCGCCGCGTCTTGCACGCCCGTGATGCGACCGGCCGTGAGATTGGACGTGTGCTCGGCCAACGCGTGGCTGCCGAGACGAACGTGCGCATTGTCGCACACAGTCTGGCCTGCAGCCTCGTCACGGAGCACGGCAGGTGCCGCGGCGCATGGTTCCTGACCGAAGGGGGCGAAGCCGGACGTGTGGAATCTGGCGTCACGCTCATTGCCACCGGCGGGGCAGGCCAGGTATACGCCGAGACGACGAATCCGGAGGTGGCGACGGGTGACGGCATCCGGATGGCGTTTGCGGCAGGTGCGCAGGTGTCAGACCTGGAGTTCGTCCAGTTCCACCCGACTGTGCTCGATGTGCCGGGCGCGCCGCGATTTCTCCTCTCGGAGGCGCTCCGTGGTGAGGGGGCCCGGCTCGTCAACGCCGCTGGTGAGCGGTTCATGGCGCGCGAGGAGCCATTGGGCGAGCTGGCGCCGCGCGACCGTGTCGCGCGTGCGATCGTGCGGGAGCGCGAGCGGTCCGGTCAACCGGTCTTCCTCTCGCTCCAACATCTGCAGGCAGACGCCGTGCACGCGCGATTTCCGCTGATTGCCGAGGCCTGCCGCCTGGCCGGTCTCGACCTCGCGCGCGATCCGATCCCGGTGAGCCCGGCGGCGCACTACGTGATGGGTGGTGTGACGACCGACTTGGACGGGCGAACGTCGCTCCCGGGCTTGTTTGCAGCCGGCGAGGTCGCCTGCACGGGAGTGCATGGGGCGAACCGCCTGGCGAGCAACTCGCTC
>JBOGIN010000861.1:0-2150 GCA_050742275.1 Vicinamibacteraceae bacterium | reverse complement strand
CTCTCGCTGCTCGCGCTTGCGCCGACGGCGCTCGGTCTCATTTGGACGGCTGGTGTGCTCGCCCTTGCCGGTATCGAGCTCGATCTGTTTGCGGTCTTCGCGGTCGTGACCTTCGTGGGAATTGGCGTCGACTACGGCATCCACCTCGTGCACCGGTATCGGCAGTACGGCTACCACGCGGCCCAGGCGACCTCGGAGCTCGCCCCCGTGATTCTCGTGGCTGGCCTCATCACACTGCTTGGCTATGGCACATTGATCAACTCGTCGTATCCGCCGCTGCAGTCGATCGGCGTGGTCTCGGCGGTGAGCGTGGTGGCGCTGGTGGCGGCCTCGGTGCTGGTGCTGCCCGCGATGTTGGAGCGGGCTGGAGCGGTATGCGCGCAGAAGCGATGATTCCGGCCTATAACGAAGCGGGCACGATCGCGCGCGTCGTCCGCGGCGTCGCGCCGCACGTCGACCGGGTTCTCGTCGTGGACGATGGATCGACGGATGGGACGGGGGAGGCGGCGCGGCACGCGGGCGCCGACGTGATCCGGCACGAGCGCAACCTCGGCAAGGGACGTGCCGTGCGCTCCGGGCTGGCGGCAATCCTCGTCTCGCCCGCCACGCACGTCGTCGTCTTGGATGGCGACTTGCAGCACGTCCCGGACGAGGTGCCGCGGCTGCTCGACATGGCGCGACGCTCCGGAGCCGATCTGGTGATCGGCGGCCGGCGGTTCGACAAGACTGCCATGCCTACCTCACGCTACTACGCGAACGTGGCCGGCAGCCGCGTGCTCTCCTGGTTCGTGGGGCTTCCACTCCGAGATACGCAGTCGGGATTCCGGGTCTATCGCTGCGAGGCGCTACGGCAGATCCGACTCGAGGCCAGCGGGTTCGAGATCGAGACCGAGATGCTGGTCAAGCTCGCGCGGCGCCGCGCGCGGATCGTCGAGGTGCCGGTCAGCGCCGTGTACGGCGCGGAGCGCAGCAAGCTGCGGCCCATGCGTGACACTACGAAGACGTGCTTCCTCGCCGTGTATTACCGGTTCCTGGAGAGGATGTAGGCGGCGCCGAACGGCTGTCCACCAACTGACGGGCACGCCGGGCACCGCAGCGTGGCGTGTATGATGGAACCGCTACGCGGCACATGACGTGAATTCGTTCGAGAGGATGCAGCAAGACGTGCGGAGCGCTGATTCGTCGGTCACCGGCTGGACGTCACACGCCTTGAACAGCGGTACGGTCTATGCCGCGACCTATCGCGGCGCGAGCGTGCTGCCGCGCTCGGTCTCGTACGGCATCGGTCACGCGAGCACCTTCGTCGCGTGGCGATTGATGCACCAAACGACGGACGCCCTGGTCGATAATCTGCGCGCCGTCTTCCCCACGGAGAGCGACGCAGCGCTTCGACGGCGCGCGTTGGCCACCTATCGCAGCTACGCGCGCGATGTCATCGACTTCATTCGCGGCCTGCGGCTCTCGCCTGCGGAGGCGCATGCGCTGTTCGTCTTCGACAATCGAGAGACCGTCGATGAGCTCCTGCACGCCGGAAAAGGCATGCTCCTCGTCAGCGCGCACCATGGAAACTGGGAGATGGGCGGCATCCTGCTGCGTCGCGCGTACGACTACCCACTGAGCGTGTTGGCGATGACGGAGGCGAGCCCGGAGGCCAATCGCCTCCGGGACACCATTCGGCAGGAGCTCGGCATCGATACGATCTCGGTCCGACAGTCGATGGACACGGCGCTGCAGATTCGCCGGAAGCTCTCGGAGGGCCAGCTCGTCGCCCTGCTCGTCGATCGGCACGTCGGCCGCGACCAGGTGCCGGTGACGCTCTTCGAACGTCCAGCGCTCTTCCTTCGGACGCCGGCGCTCATGGCGTACCTGACCGGCGCGCCGCTCGTGCCGGTCTCGCTCGAGCGGCGCGATGACGGACGATTTCTGGTGCACCTCAGTCCGCCTATCTTCGTCGGACGTGACGGTGATCGCGAAACGCTGGTTCGAAACGCCACGCAACGGGTGGCGGAGGCGGTCGAAGCACGGGTCCGCGCCCGCCCCGACCTTTGGTATCAGTTCTATCGCTACTGGCAAGAATAGGGGTCAGGGATCAGGGATCAGGGGTCAGCAGGCGTCAGGCCTGATCCCTACTGACCCCTGATCCCTGACCC
>JBOGIN010000860.1:0-3148 GCA_050742275.1 Vicinamibacteraceae bacterium | reverse complement strand
CAACAGGACAGCATTGAGATATGGGGCGGTTCGGATCCAAAGCCCAGGCAGTTCTCGGCGGAACCCTGCTCGTGCTGGTTGGCGGCGGGATAGGCGTCACACGGTTCATCGCCGCCGGTAACCGTGCAGAAGCCGCGGACATTGCGCTCGCGCTGCAGCTCTCACCAGGAAGCACCGTGGCGGACGTCGGCGCCGGCAAAGGCACCTTCACCATCGAGCTGGCGCGCAAGGTGGGGCCGGGCGGTCGCCTGTTTGCCACGGAGATCGACGAGGCGCTGCGTGAGAAGATCCGGCGGGCAGCCAACGATGCAGCGCTGACCAACGTCACGGTGATCGGGGCGGGCGCGGCGGATGCCGGCCTCGCGGAGCACTGCTGCGATGCGGCATTCCTACGTGGCGTCTATCATCACTTGACGCAACCCGAGACGACAAATCTCAGCCTCTATCGCGCGATCCGTCCCGGTGGACGGCTGGCAATCATCGACTTTCCTCCCAGCCGCTGGCTCTCCTTCTTCTTCCCGGTCAAGGATGCGCCGGCGAACCGCGGCGGCCACGGCGTGGCTCCAGAGCTCGTCATCGAAGAGCTTAGACACGCCGGCTTCACCCTCGAGCAGCGCATCGACAACTGGCACAAAGGGAATTACTGTCTCGTCTTCCGGCGATAGACCTCGCGCGCCCGCATGCGATCCCGTGCCATGCGATAGAATCGACGATGTATGTCGGCTCGAGGCACACTCGCAATTCTCGTCGGCGGCGGTCCGGCGCCGGGTATCAACGCGGTCATCTCGTCGGCCACCATCGAGGCCATCAATCAGGGCTTCACGGTGCTGGGCGTGCAGGATGGGTTCAAGCATCTGGTCCGCCGTGACACCTCTCGCGTCCGCCAGCTCACCATTGACGATGTGTCGCGGGTGCACTTGCAAGGGGGATCGATGCTCGGCACGGCGCGCGAGAACCCCACCAAGGCCGAAGAGTCGATGCGGGCCGTCATCGAGACGCTGGCACAGCTCGGCGTGACCTCGCTGGTAACCATCGGTGGCGACGATACCGCGCTCTCCTCACGCACGGTGGCAGAGCGATCCGAGGGGCGCATCCACACGGTGCACGTGCCGAAGACGATCGACAACGACCTGCCGTTGCCGCGCCACATCCCCACCTTTGGCTTTCAGACGGCGCGGCACGTGGGCGTCGAGCTGGTCCGCAACCTGATGGAGGATGCGCGCTCGACGCGTCGCTGGTACATCGTGGTGGCCATGGGCCGGACGGCGGGGCATCTCGCGCTCGGCATCGGCAAGGCGGCGGGGGCCACCCTGACCGTGATCGCGGAAGAATTCTCCGAGCCGCGGCTCCCCTTCTCGCACATCTGCGACATCGTCGAAGGCGCGATCATCAAGCAGCGCGCGCTCGGCAGGGCGTACGGAGTGGCCGTGCTCGCCGAAGGCGTGATTGAAAAGCTGGATCCGGAGAAGCTCGCGGAGCTGGAGGATGTCGAGCGCGACGAGCATGGGCACATCCGCTTTGCCGAGATCGACCTCGCGCGCAAGGTGAAGGCGGAGGTGCAGGGACGTCTCAGCCAACGCGATATCAAGCTCACGGTGACGAACAAGAACCTCGGGTACGAGCTGCGGTGCTGCGACCCCATTCCGTACGACACGGAGTACTGCCGCGACCTCGGCTACGGCGCGATTCGGTTTCTCGTCTCCGGCGGCAGCAGCGCCATGGTCAGTATTCAAGGAGGCCGCGTGGTGCCGATCCCGTTTGCCGAGCTGCACGATCCAGAGACGGGCAAGACGCGGGTGCGCCTGGTCGACACCACCGCCGAGGGCTATCGGGTTGCGCGCGCGTACATGATTCGGCTCGAGCAGGAAGATTTCACGCACAACGCCTGGGTAACCAAGCTCGCCGAAGCGGCGAATCTGTCGGTGGGTGAGTTTCGAGAACGGTTCGAGCACCTGGGAAGCTATTCACCAAAGAGAGGCGTCAGGGATCAGGGGTCAGGGATCAGTCAGGGGTCAGGCGCCAGGGATCAGCCGATCCGCGACCGTTCGGGGGCTAGCGGCGAATCAGCACTGGCAAACGACGCAACCCCCGTAAGATCGCGCATCGGCTGATCCCTGACCCCTGATCCCTGTTTTCAGGAACTGCCTTGAACATCAAACGTATTGGAATCGTCGTGGGCGGTGGCCCGGCGCCGGGCACCAACGGCGTCATCTCCGCTGCCGCTATCGAAGCGTCGAATGCGGGCGTGGTGCCAATCGGCTTCCACGACGGCTTCTCCTGGTTGGCACAGCGGTATACCGACGAGCAGCACGAGCTGTCGATCGACGAGATTTCGCGTGTTCACCTGGACGGGGGCGTTTTGCTCGGCGCCTCGCGCACCGACCTCACACGCGATCCAGAGGCGTTGGAGAACGCGGCTGCGGCGCTCAAGAAGCTGCACATCGACGCCCTCATCGCGATCGGCGGCGACGACCTGGTCCGGAGCGTCGTGGCGCTCGAGGAGCGCGCCGGCAGCGGCTTGCGCGTCGTTCAAGTGCCGAAGAGCATCGACAACGATCTGTGGATGCCGCTGCCCGTCCCGACGCTGGGCTATCAGACGGCACGGCACGTCGGCGTCGAGCTCGTGAAGGCGCTGATGGAAGATGCGCGGACGACGGGACGCTGGTATCTCGGCGTCACGATGGGGCGGCCGACGGGGCACCTGACGCTCGGTATCGGCAAGGCGGCGAGCGTCACCTGCACGATCATTCCCGAAGAGTTCCCCGACGGACGGATCTGCCTGTGCGACGTCGCCGACATCGTCGAGGGAGCGATCATCAAGCGACGGGCGCTTGGTCGATCGTACGGCGTCGTGCTGCTCTCGGAGGCGCTCGTCGAGCGCTTCGACCCACGCGAGGTGCAAGAGCTGCAGGATGTCGACCGCGATGCGCAGGGGAACATTCGCGTCACGGAGGTGGCACTCGGACGCAAGGTCAAAGCGGAGGTCGAGCGTCGTCTCGAGCGCCGCAGCGTGAAGGTCACGCTCGTCGACAAGACGATTGGGTACGAGCTCCGCTCTGCGCCGCCTATCCCAATCGACGCCGAGTATGCTCGCGACCTCGGCTACGCCGCGGTCGAGTACCTGATTGCCGGGGGCTCCGGCGCGCTC
>JBOGIN010000859.1:0-5309 GCA_050742275.1 Vicinamibacteraceae bacterium | reverse complement strand
CCAGGAGCTCACCGCCCCGCGTCCCGACCTGATTGTCGAGACTCCGTCTCCCGTCTCGAGTGAAGAGTAGTCGCGTCCCTCAACACCATGGCGAACACCCTCCAACCGCGCGGCATTGCGGATTCCGTCCGGGGTCGGCCCTTTCTGCACTTCGCGAAGCGACAAGACATGGTGCACTGGCGATTGGTCCGGGCCATCACCAAGCCGTAATTCGGCCGATCTCACGCCGTTCAGAGCGGCTCCGCTGTGGCCGTTCGATCACGGCTGTATCGTCTCTACCCGCGAAAGGTCGGTCCCCGAACGGGACAGCGCCGAAATCTTGGCACGTTCAGACCCGTGCGGACGCAGAGAAGCACGAGCGCGCCGTCCAGTTCTTCAAGCGTCGAGGCTAGCAGAAGAGCGATGTCCAAGAAGGCAATGAAGAAGCGATGGGTGAGGACCGTCAAGACGGACTCGACCAAGCCGCCTCCCGGCACATTCAAGAGCTCCGCAAGTCAAATTGCCAAGACAATGGCGCGTAAGGATGTATCACCCAAGGGGCCAGGCTCAGGCGTCCGCATGATTCAGTACTACATCAATCGAGCGGGCAAGAATCTGTCGGCAAGCCGTCGTCGGGAGCTCGAGCGCGCGAAGAAGCTGCTCCAAGAAAAGAGCGAGAGATGATGTAACGACAGCGCAAACGGGGGCCTGGACGAGCGGCGACCTCGCGGCGCCGGCAAGTCTGACCGTGTGGCTGGCTGCACCACCGCGGCCGCCGACCCGCCAGCGCGTCGTGCCCCCTGAGCGCGTCAAGCATCGGGTTCTCAAGGGTTCTAGTGAGCCGGCTATTCAACTCAACCAGTCATCACAAAAGATGTGAGGGCTACTCAGCTCCTCAATCCGCGTTCGTCTCGTTCCGCTCTCGCGAAAGGTGTCGATGCGATCGAGAAGCCTTGCAGCCCTCTTGCGACCTTTCTGCTGCATAGCTCGTACCAAAGCGATGGGAAGCCTTGACTCCGGGAATCACCGCAAACGCCGGCGTTCTTCTCCGTGGCACGCGTCATCCCGGCGGGGTCGGGCGTTGCTCTGTCCAGGAATCGAACAACGGTAGGGGAATATCGTTACACGGCCAACACCTCGCGTTGCTCCCTGAGTCAGCAAAATGGAGGGCGACCTCCTCCGTGTAGCCCGAGAGACCGCGATTCCGCGTGGCCGTGTTTGTGCACCTGATCGGGGGTGAGCATGGTCCGGCTTGGCTGCTTCGTCATCCTTTCTCTTGCGCTTGCGCTCACGAGCGGACGACCTGGTGCTCAGAGTGCTCAGCGCGCGCGCCCTATCCAGCAGGATCCGTTCTGGCTCTTCGAGCCTGCGGTCGAGCTCAGCGCGCAAGAGCGCCAGAACATCGCGCGGGGAGAGCCAATCGTGAAGACCCTCGACGCTGACGGCCAACAGCTCACGGTGTTTGCTGGCGGATCGCTCGAGACGACACCCGAGGCATTCATCGCGAACGTCCGAAAGGTCGTCGCGCTCAGGAAGGGGAGGTATGTGTCGGCGTCGGGACGCTTTGCGAGCCTGCCGCAGGTGAGTGACCTATCGGCCCTCACCCTTGGTGACAGCGACCTCGAAGACATCGAGGCGTGCAGGCCTCGTGACTGCGGCCTCAAGCTCGGTGCTGAAGAGATGGTGCGTCTTCAGCGGGCCGCGGCCACATCTGACACGAAGCAGGCAGTGCGGCGCGAGTTTCGCCGGATCGTTCTGAACCGCGTGAAAGCCTACTTAGCGGACGGATACGCTGGCTTGCCGCCCTACGAGGACAAGGAAAAGCCCGTACAACCAGCATCTGTCGCGTCGTTATTGCTCGAGCGCTCCTCGTTGTCGCGTCACGCGCCAGCCTTTGCCGACTACCTGGCGGGAGCACCCAGGACCAAGCCTGATGATGTCGAATCATTCTTGTATTGGTCGAAGGAGGACTTTGGCCAGAAGCCGGTCATTACCGTCTCGCACGTGAACATCCTGCGCGGTGCCGGCCGCGCGGGTCTGCCCGCCGTCATCGTCGCCTCGGAGCAGATATTTGCCTCGCACTATATGGATGGAGCCCTCACGGTGGCCACCCTCGAGTATGACACCGCTTCGCACCCATCGGCTCGTCTCGGCTATGTCTATCGGTCTTCGATCGACGTCCTGGACGGACTGCTCCGCCGGCCGATTGTCGAAGGACGAATCGAGGACGAAGGCAAGCGTCTCTTTGTCGAGCAGTTGAAGCGGCTCGAACAATGATCGGCGCGCCCGCCGGGGCCGCGAGATCGAGTCACACCATCGGCTGGCCCCGAAGATCTCGACACTGTTCTCTCGGGACAAGTCTGGCGCCATGCTCAGAAGAGATCGCTCAATGACCGTTCGGCGACGAGGCGCTGGATTGCTCCAGCAACCAGCGGGGTCACTGGGACGACGCGTAGCTGCGCCCATGCGGCTGCGGGCTGGGCCACCGTGTCGGTGACGAAGACGTCGGCGACCGGCGCCGCTGCCAGCCTCTCGCGTGCTCCCTCGAGCCACAACGCGTGCGTGGCGGCAATCAGGATGCCGGATCGCGCGCCGGCATCCAGCAGCGTCCCGATACTCTCGACGAGCGTTCCGCCCGTGGCAATCATGTCGTCCACGATCAAGCACGTGCGGCGGCGCACGTCGCCGACCAAATGTGTGACGTGTGTCTTGGCGCCTGTGTCGCGCGTCTTGTGCAACAGCACCACCGCGGTCTGCAGGCGCTGCGCATAGTCTGTCGCCATTGCGAGTCGGCCTGCGTCGGGCGAGACCAAGACAGTGTCCGCAGGCAGTCGTGGCCCGATCGCGTCGCAAAGCAGCGGCACCGCCGTCAGGCCGTCGACCGCTATGTGAAAAAAGCCCTCGATTTGCGAGGCGTGGAGGTCGATCGTGATGACGTGGTTGATTCCCACGGCTTGCAGCAGCACCGCCACCATGCTCGCGGTGATCGGCTCGCGACGGCCATGCCGCTTGTCTGCCCTGGCATAGCCGAAATAGGGAACGACGGCTGTGATCTGCGCAGCAGATGCCCGGCGGCATGCGTCAGCAAACGCCAGCAGCTCCACGAGATGATCGTTTACCGGCGGTGAGGTGGGCTGGATGATGAAGACGTCCTTCCGGCGCACCGGCTCTTCCAGCTGAACGGTCACCTCTCCGTCCGGGAAGCGATCGACGACAGCCGATCCGAGCGGCACGCCAAGCGCCTGCGCGACCGCAGCCGCCAGTTGTGGGTTGGACGTGCCGCTGAAGATCGACAGCTCGTTCACCATGCGATTGTCCCTCGCGTTGTGTCGCCGCAGCCTCACTCCCATGATACGCAGAGAGAGGATGCCCCAGCACGGCAGCAAAAGCGACTCGTTTACCGAAGGCCAGGTCTCCGCGGCCAGCGGTCACCGGTGCTTCTGGACCACACTTCTGCGCCCGGTTCAGGCGCGCGCACCGCGCGTCGGCTTGACTTTCGGCAACACGACTGATAGAGGATATGCACGTATAGCGCATTATTGATTGCATAATACGCAACAGTTGAACGGCGCGTGGCGTGCGGAGTGAGCAATCGGGCGCTGGCGCACGAGCACGCCGGGTGGCGCGTTTGGCCCGCTCGGGTATGCCGGCGGGTACGTCAGCGGGGAGAAGCGATGAGGTCATTCGCAGCGGTCACGTGCGCGTCAAGGGTCCCCCTCGCCGCGCTCGTCGTCGTTGCCGTCGCCCTGGGCGCCGCACCGGTCGAGAGCCAGGTGTTGTACGGGGCCCTCGTTATCGAGGTGCACGATCAGAGCGATGCGGCGGTTCCCGGCGCGGACGTGACCGTCACGGAGACGGAGACCAACTGGACCCGGCGGGGCGTGACGAACGAGCGCGGGACGGCCAGCTTCTCGACGGTTCCGCCGGGGACCTTCACCGTTCGCGTGACCCTGTCGGGCTTCACTGAGCACCAACAGACCGGTATCCGCGTCACGCCCAACAACGTCACTCGCGTCAGCAGCGTGCTCGAGGTCGGCGATCTCACCGACACGGTCACGGTGGAGGCGGGCGTCGCCGTGCTGCAAACGGACCGGGCAGACGTCCGCACGGAGCTCCGGTCGGAGCAGCTCGAGAACCTGCCGGTGCCACCGGGTCGCAACTATCAGAACTTGTTCGTCCTCGTGCCTGGCATCTCGCCGCCACAGAACATGCACTCGGTGGCCGTCAACCCGTCGCGCGGTCTGGCGTTTAGCTCCAACGGCACCACCCGCAACGCGAACACGATCAGAATCGAGGGGGCGATCGCCAACAACCTGTGGCTCCCGCACGTCGCTGCCTACGTGCCGGCGCTGGAGGCCATCGACACGGTGAGCGTGGTGACGAGCACCTTCGATGCGGATCTGGGGCTGTCTGGAGGCATGTCGGCGGACGTGCAGATGAAGAGCGGCACGAACGAGCTTCGTGGCGCGGCGTTCGAATATCACTACAACGAGCGGTTGAAGGCGAGACCGTACTTCCTGCCGGAAGACGAGGAAAAGCCGAACGTCTCGCAGAATCAATTCGGCGGGACGCTCGGGGGGCCCATCGTCCGGGACAAGCTGTTCTTCTTCGGGAGCTACGAAGGGACCCGTGACCGCCAGACCGCACAGCGATTTGGCACGGTGCCAACGGCCGCCATGCGAAACGGCGACTTGTCGGCGTCCACGAGCCCAATCTACGACCCGCTGACCGGCAACCCGGACGGCAGCGGCCGGACGCCGTTTCCGGGCAATATCATCCCGCGGAATCGGCTGGACCCGATCGTCCAGAAGCTGATCGCCGACCTGCCGCTGCCCACGTTCGAGGATCGGCTGACGGAGAACTACTTCGCCACCGGCGAGTTCGCGTTCACCCGGCACAAGACGGATGTGAAGGTGAACCTGAACGCGACGAACGACTTGAACATCTCCGGGCGCCTAGGCTGGCTGAGCTACAACTTCGACAGCCCGCCGATGTTCGGAGACCTCGGCGGCGAGCCCGTGCACGAGCCGGCCGGGAAGATGGGCGCGGGCTTCGGCGATACCTACACCATCACCGGCAATCTCTCGTATGTGCTGACGCCGACTCTCCTGTTCGACAGTTACACTGGCATCACGCTCATCGACGTGATCTCGGAGCCGCCGCGCATCGACGAAAACCTCGGGCGCGACTTTCTCGAGATTCCGGGGACGAACGGGCAGGATCGCCTCTATGGCGGCTGGCCGCAGTTCGACGTGTCGAGCTTCTCCACGATCGGTCAGGCGGGTAGCGCCGGCTCGCCGTACGTCGATGACAACTGGCAGTATCAGTAC
>JBOGIN010000858.1:0-2746 GCA_050742275.1 Vicinamibacteraceae bacterium | reverse complement strand
GTGACAGGAACGCCTCGATATCGCCGTAGGCGACGGCATCGTGCTGTTTCGCCAAGCGCTCGGCTTTCTCGCGGTTCACCCCGCAGACCGCGCTGACGCGCACGTCTGGCAAGGTCGAGGCGGCGCGGGCGTGCGTGTCGCTGATATTGCCGCCCCCTAGGATTCCTACATGAACGGTCATCGTTTGGGAGTTGATTCTGGCTCGTCCGCGCTGCCGCCCGGCGAGGCATTGGCGGCGTCTGCCGCCGCATCGAACGGCGTGACGACCGAGACGGGAAAACGGTCGATTCCTTCGGTGCTCAGCGCCTGGGACTGCGCAAGATGCTCGCCCATTGCGGCGCGCGCTGCTTCTGGGTTCCGCGCGCGCAGCCAGTTGTAGATGGTGCGGTGCATCTCGGCGGCCTGCTTGAGGTCCCGCTCCCGCCCCACGTTGCGTCGTCGGCGCTCGTAGAACATCGCCGATATCATTTCGACGAGCGAGGCGAGAATTGGGTTTTGGGAGGCCGTCGCCAAGGCGCGATGGAATCGGATGTCGTGCACCAGGAACGTCTGCGGGTCTCCGAGCGATGCGAACATGCTGGCCATCTCTTCGGCAATGGCGGCGAGATTCTCACCGGTGGCACGCTCCGCCGCGAGGCCGGTGGCGGCAATCTCGAGCACACGCCGCGCTTCGAACATCTCCTCGGCGCTGAACTTGTGCAGCGCGACGAGGAAGCTGAGCGGCCCGGTCGCCAGCACGGGCGGGCCGTCGGCAATGAACGTCCCCGCGCCGTGCCGCGTGTGAATCACCCCCATCGCCGCCAGCGCCTGCAGGCCGGCGCGGACACTCGGCCGGCTAACGCCGATTCGTGCGGCGAGCTCCCGTTCGGACGGCAACCGTGCGCCTGGGCCAACCTCACCTCGCTCGATGAGATCGCGGACGAAGCCGACCACCTGGTTCACCGTCATCTGCTCCGGCGACTTGGGTGCCCGGATCATGCCAACGCCTCACGCGGCGACGGGACCAACCTCACCGCGTCTGACCAAGATATCGCCCTCTACTACCAGCATGCCTTCGCCAAACTGCCGCTTCGGTCGGAGAATATCCGCACCAGGGCGGCAATGCAAGGCGCCTGTCTCTGATGTAGGATCCCCCCGCCATGCCACATGTCCTCGGTATCGATGTCGGCACGGGCGGCACGCGCGCCTTGGTGGTGGACGCGGAAGGCGCTGTCGTCGGCGCGGCGACGGCGGACCACGTGCCGTTTGCCTCGCCGGAGACGGGATGGGCCGAGCAGGATCCGCGCGATTGGTGGCGCGCGACAACCGAGGCGGTGCCGCGCGCGCTCGCACAGGCCAGTGTCGAGGGTGCGTCCATCGCCGCGGTTGGCCTCACCGGTCAAATGCATGGCTCCGTCCTGCTCGATGACCGCGGCGACGTCGTCCGGCCCGCGCTCCTGTGGTGTGATCAGCGCACGGCGCGCGAATGCGAGCGCATCACGGAGACCGTCGGCGCGGCGCGACTCATCGAGCTCACGTCGAACCCGGCGCTGACAGGATTCACGCTGCCCAAGCTGTTGTGGGTTCGCGCTCACGAGCCGTCGGCATGGAAGCGGGTCGCCCGCGTCCTTCTGCCCAAAGACTACGTGCGATTGCGGCTTTCCGGTGTCCATGCCACCGATGTGGCCGACGCCTCCGGCACGCTCCTCTTCGACGTCAGCCGTCGCGCGTGGTCGGAGGCGATGCTCGAATTGATGGACCTGCCAGCGTCGTTGTTGCCCCCGGCGTTCGAATCACCGGAGCAGACGGGCGTCGTCTCCGCCGACGGCGCCGCGGCCACCGGCTTGCGGGCGGGTACGCCCCTCGTGGCCGGCGGTGGTGATCAGGCTGCCGGCGCCGTCGGCATCGGCATCGTGCGGCCGGGTGCCGTAAGCGCAACGCTCGGCACGTCCGGCACGGTGTTCGCCGCAACCGACCGACCGGCGCGAGATCCGCATGGTCGGGTCCACACGTTCTGCCACGCCCTGCCCGGCACGTGGCACGTCATGGGTGTGACGCAAGCTGCTGGCTTGTCGCTGCGTTGGTTCCGCGATCAGTTTGGGCTCGGGAGTCAGGCAAACGTGGATGGCGATCCGTACGATCATCTGACCGCCGAGGCTGCGCCTGTCTCGCCCGGTGCGGACGGTGTGCTCTGGGCCCCCTATCTCATGGGGGAACGCACGCCTCACCTCGATCCGCACGCGCGTGCGGCGCTGGTCGGCTTGGCGGCCAGCCACACGCGCGGCCACGTCATTCGCGCGATTCTCGAAGGCGTTGCATTCAGTCTGCGGGACAGCTTCACGATTCTTGGCGAGATGGGAGTTCCTGTCACAGCGGTGCGTCTGGGCGGTGGCGGCGCCCGGTCGAAGGTCTGGCGGCAGATCCAGGCGGACGTCTACGGCCAAGAGGTCGAGCGGCTCCGAACAGACGAAGGCGCCGCCTACGGCGCGGCGCTGCTGGCCGGGGTAGGCGCCAAGATCTGGCCGAGCGTGGAAGCAGCGTGTGACGCGGTCGTGCGCGTGGCAGAGCGCACGACGCCGGATGCCGCCGCGAGGCGCGTCATGGAGCAGCAGTACCGGGCGTACCGCGCACTGTATCCCGCGCTTCGCCAGGTGCGTGAGGCGCGAGATGCCTGAAGCGGTGACGTCGGATGTCGTCGTGAGAAGCGCGCGACCTTCAGGCACCGCGGCGAGTAGTACGTAGCGCGCGGCCTTCAGGCCGCGCGGAC
>JBOGIN010000857.1:0-2226 GCA_050742275.1 Vicinamibacteraceae bacterium | reverse complement strand
GATCAACATCGGGAGCATCGTCTTCACGCCCTGGCCGACCTCGGGATTCTTCGCCATCAGGGTCACCACGCCGTCGGGCGTGATGCGGATGAACGCGTTCGGTGTGAACGCCCCGGCGGTATCGCTGGCCGCCGCGACGCCCTCGCCCACGCGCTCGACACAGGAGCCGAGCAGCATGCCGCCACCCGCGAGGGCGGTCACGCGAAGGAAGCAGCGACGATCGACAAGCAGACTGGTCACGGTGCCTCCTTATTTGTTGGCGGACGGTTGCGTCGAGCTCGCCGTCTGCGTCACCACGTTGCCAGCGGCCTTGTGAATCGCCGCGCGGATCCGCAGGTACGTGGCGCAGCGACACAGGTTGCCGCTCATGGCGCGATCGATATCGGCATCGGTGGGCTTCGGCGTCTGGGCCAGGAGCGCAGCAGCCGACATGATCTGTCCGGCCTGGCAGTAGCCGCATTGCGGCACGTCCACCGCCTGCCAGGCGCGCTGCACCGGGTGGGACCCGTTGGTCGAGAGCCCCTCGATGGTCGTCACCTCTGCCGTGCCAACCGATGAGATGGGCACCTGACAGGAGCGCACTGCCTTGCCGGCGAGATGCACCGTGCAGGCACCGCACTGGGAGATGCCGCACCCGTATTTCGTCCCCTTGAGATCGAGGACGTCGCGCAGCACCCACAACAGGGGCATATCGGAGGGAACGTCCACCGACGTGGACTTCCCGTTGACCTTGAGTGTGAAAGCCATGAAGTCACCTATTGCGTTCTTCGGTGCGAACGTTCGTACCGCACCGCGGTGCACGGCCACGTCGACGGGGCACTAATGGAACCCTACTATTCAACTCCGAGCCCGCATCGAAACGCAAGTCATGATCGCGCGACCGAAACCGTAGCGCCTAAAGAGCCTGTGAACAATTCAAGTAGGCGTCGCCTTTAGGCGGCCCATGACGGCGCGAGTTCGGCCATGTAGGTCCGCCTAAAGGCGGATCCCACGAATTTGTTCACAGGCTCTAAAGGCCCCTCGCTACGGACGGTGGATCAGGGGACTACTATCCCTTGTCGCCTTTCTTCGCCCCGAAGCAGTAGATCCGCCCATCCTGCGCGCCGACGACGAGCCGGCCTGCGGCAATGGCAGGTGATGCCGTAATGGGCGCCCCTGCCTCGAATTCCCACGCCTTCTTGCCGCTCGAGGTGTCCACTCCGTACAACCGCCCGTCGCTCGAGCCGACATAGACGCGCCCGCCGGTGACTGCTGGCGACGAGTCGATCCGTGCGCGCGTCATGAACGTCCAGCGCGCTTTGCCGGTCGCCATGTCGAGCGCGTGCAGCATCTTGTCCCGGCCACCCACGTACACCGTGTCACCGGCCACCGCTGCCGTGGAATAGAATGGGAAGCTGCGATCCGGATGTCGATACCGCCAGACAATCCGATGGGCCTCGAGATCGACCGCCAGCACCTCGCTCTCGAACGTCCCGTAGAACGCGCGCGACCCGTCCATGACGGGAGAGGCGCCGGTGTATGCGCCAGAGGACACCGTGAAGAGCTCCTTGCCGTCCGTCACGCGAATCGCGCGCAGGAACTCGTCGCAGCCGGTAATGTAGGCCACGCCCTCACGTATGGCCGGCGTCGCATGGACGGGCCCATCCGTTCTCACCTTCCAGGCCAGCTTGCCGTCCAGCCCGAGGCCGTACAGATGCCCGTCGTACGATCCAATGAGCACGCGGTCGTCGACGATAACCGGGGAGGACTTGATCTCGCCCTCCGTCTTGAACGTCCAGCGCGCTTTGCCGGTGGCCGCGTCGACGGCGTGCAACACGCCGTCGAGATCGCCGACGTACGCCACGCCTCCGCCCACCGCCGGTGACGACTCGCCGATACCAAGATCGGAGGCCTTGTAGGTCCACTTGACCTTGCCGCTCGCCAGGTCGATCGCCGCGAGCACGCCAGGCTGCGCACCAACGTACACCGTGCCATCCACGATCGCCGCAGACGACTCGACGGACTCACCGACCTCGGCCGTCCACAGGAGATCGAGCGACGATGGCAGCTCGCCGGCGGTTCCCGTGAGCCGAGGATTGCCCCGGAACTGTGTCCAGCCCTCTCCGCGCGGCGATTGTGACTGAGCGGCGCCAGCCCACGTCCAACACGACAGGACCAGCGTGCTCACGAGCGCTGGCGCACATGCCTTCAGGCCTGCCTGTCTTGCCATTCCTACGGACCCGCCGT
>JBOGIN010000856.1:0-4598 GCA_050742275.1 Vicinamibacteraceae bacterium | reverse complement strand
CGTCGTCATTCACGACGACGTGACGACCGCGGATGGTGAGTTCGTCATCTTTCAGGGCCTCACGGCGGAGGATGTGCTGCGTGTGGCGCGGACGTATTTCAAGCCGGAGAGCCGAACGGTGCTGACTATCCTGCCGAAGGACAAGGGGACCAATGCGAGTGGTCGTTGACGGCAGCGTGGGACGAGGGATAACCATGGCAGCCTCCACATCGATGGTGGCGTTGGGGATGGCGGCTCTCCTGACGCTGACAGGCGTCGCGACCGCCCAAGAACGCCCCCCGAAGCCGCTGTCGGTCGAGGGTGAGCTCGAGTTCCCGCCCTACGAGATCCGCACGCTGCCGAACGGCATGCGTGTGGTCGTGGTGCTGCACCACGAACAGCCAGCCGTGACCGTGCGCTTGTTGGTGCAGGCGGGGTCCGCGATGGATCCGTCTGACAAGCCAGGAGTCGCCTCCCTGATGGGGATGCTGCTCGACCAGGGCACCGGCAAGCGTTCGGCCCAGCAGATTGCGGACACGATTGACTACATCGGCGGCTCACTCGTGACCGGCGCCGGAACGGACATGAGCTTCGTGCAGGCGCTCGTCATGAAGGACAGCTTCGACGACGCGATGGATCTGGTCGCTGACCTTGCGCGCAACCCTGCCTTCTCGCCGGAGGAGATCGAGCGGCAGCGCAGTCAGCGCCTGTCGGCGTTGAAGGTGAACTACCAGGATCCGGACTACGTCGCCGACTCGATGATCGATCGCCTCGTGTACGGATTTCACCCGTACGGCATTCCCGCCGACGGGACGCCAGAGTCGCTGGCGCGGATCACACGGGAGGACCTCGCCGCGTTCCACGGGCGCTGGTTCGTCCCCAACAACTGCCTGTTGGCCATCGTGGGCGACCTGAGGGCGGGGGAGGCGTTCAAGGGGGCGGAGCGAGTCTTTGGCGATTGGAAGCGTGGCGAGCTGCCGAGCCTCGAGGCGACCAAGCCACCGCCACCGACGCGCCGTGTCGTGGTGGTCGATCGGCCGAACGCGATTCAAACCGAGATCCGCGTCGGTCAGCTCGCGATTGCACGGAAGCACCCGGACTACATGCCGCTCATGTTGGCGATCAACGTGCTGGGCGGCGAGGGGGCGAATCGCCTGCACAATGTGCTGCGATCCGAGCGCGGCCTCACCTACGGCGCCTCGGCCGACATGGATCCGCTCAAGCGGAGCGGCGATATCATCGCGAGCACGGATACACGGTCCGAGAGCACCGGCGAGGCGCTGCGCCTCGTGATCGACGAGTTCTGGCGGTTACGGCGCGAGCCCGTTGGCCAGCGCGAGCTCCAGGGCGCCCAGGACTACCTGACGGGCAGCTTTCCGCTCGATATCGAAAGGCCCGACATGATTGCCCTGGAGGTCCTCCAGACGCTCTTCTACGACCTCGATGTCGAGGAGCTCGAAACCTACCGCGATCGGGTGAGATCGGTGACCGTCCAGGACATCGCGCGCGTGGGGCGAGAGTATCTCCAGCCGGATCGCTTGTCGATCGTGCTCGTCGGTGACGCGCGCAAGATCGGGCCACAGCTCCAGACGATTGGCATCGGCGACTTCGAGCGGGTCGCGCTCGCCAATTTGGACTTCACCACAGCCGACTTCCTGCCGCGCGCCGCGGCCGCACCCGCCGCACGGTGAATGGCCTCCGTCATGATCTCCTGTGGCGAGCCCTCAGGGGATCTGTACGGCGGCGCGCTCGTCGAGAACCTGCGAGCTCTCTATCCCGCATCGCGCGTATGGGGGTTCGGGGGACCGCGCCTTGCGGCAGCAGGCGCGACACTCATCGGCGACTATCGCGGCTTCGCGGTGACCGGCCTGGTGGAGGTGGTTCGGCAGCTCCCGCGTACCTACGCCATGTACAGGCGCCTCCTGGCTGAAGCGCGGCGGCGGCGCCCGGACGTTTTCGTGGCCGTAGACTTTCCGGACTTCAACTTCCGGCTGGGGCGCGCCCTGCACGGATGGGGGATACCGGTCGTCTATTACATCAGCCCGCAGCTCTGGGCCTGGCGGCCGGGCCGCCTCACGGCAATGAAGCGGTTCGTCCATTCCGTGCTCGTCATCTTTCCGTTCGAGGAAGCCATCTACCGTGAGGCGGGCATTCCGGTGACGTTCGTGGGCCACCCGCTCGTCGAGTTGATCACGGTACGGGAAGATCGAACGGCGCTGCTGTCACGGCTCGGGCTCCCGCCGGATCGTCCCACGGTGGCGCTGCTGCCGGGAAGCCGGCCCAACGAGGTGAGACTGATTCTTCCGGTGCTGCTCGCGGCAGCGCGTCGGATTGCGGATGCCCGCGGCGACACGCAGTTCATCGTCGCACGCGCGCCAGGTCTGGAAGATGCGCTGTTCGCCGAGCGCACGACGGCCCGTGTTGTCGAGGGGGCGACCGACGAGGTGTTATCGGCTGCCGACATTGTCGTGACGGCATCCGGCACGGCAACCGTGCAGACCGCGCTTCACGAGAAGCCGATGGTGATCGTCTATCGCCTCTCGCCGCTCACCTACGCGCTTGGCAAGCGTCTCGTGAAGCTCGACACGTACGGCATGGTCAACTTGGTCGCCGGCAGAAGGATCGTGCCGGAGCTGATCCAGGATGACCTCACGCCGGAAAGCGTCGCCGCGCACACGCTGCGATACCTCACCGATTCCACCCACCGTGAGGCGACGTGCGACGCCGCCCGTGAGGTCAAGGCACGTCTCGGCGGACCAGGCGCCAGCCGCCGTGCCGCCGAAGCCATCTTACGGGTTGCGGGTCGACGCTAGCTCGATATCCCTTTCCCCTTCCCCCCTCTATCCCTCCATCCGTTTCTCCTTCCCCCCTCTTTTGACGCCCCGCGCCGCGCCCTGTAGATTAGTTCCCCATGAATCACCGCTATCTGTTGTGGTGTTTGCTTCTCAGCACGCTGATTATCGTGCCCTCGGCGACAAGGGCGACGGTCGTCGTGCCAACGGATCTGAACGAGCTCGTCCGCGAGTCGCTCGCGATCGTCCGCGGGCGTGTGGTAAGCGTTCAGGCTCGTCAGGGGCAGGGCCGCCAGGTCGAGCGGCTCGTGAGCCTCGATGTCATCACGTACTACAAGGGAGACCTCGGCAAGAGTATTGTCTTTCGCGTGCCAGGCGGGACTCTCGGCCGCTATCGCACCATGGTGATTGGGGCGCCCGAGTACGCGGATGGGGAGGAGGTCGTCTTGTTCCTCAACGCCCGCGGGCCATCGATGCCGCACGTGCTGGGACTCTTCCAAGGCACGTATCGCGTCGTGGAGGATGCGATCGCGGACACGCGTGTGGTCGTCCCGGCAGGCCTCGAGGCGGTACCGCGCAGGCGGCAAGTGGTTCGTGGCGACGGCTCACGCCGACCGGTCGAGCTACGCACGTTCGAAGCAAAGCTCCGCCGCCTCGTCGCGTCCGAGACGGGGGAACCGCGATGACGCTCCCAAGGGGTGTGGGAGCGGCCTTCCTGGTCGTGGCGGTGGTCGCGTCGCCAGCCTTCGCCTACTTGAAGTTTGGCGTGCGCGTGGACGACCAGATGATCCCCCTGCGATGGGCCGATTTCCCGGTGCGGTACTTCGTCAGCAATCACGGCGTGCCCGGAGTGACGCGAGCCGATCTCGACGCAGCTGTCGAGCGTGCCGCGCAGTCGTGGGAAGAGGTATCCACGGCATCGATCACGTTCGCGCGCGCCGGCTTCACGGACGCCTTGCCGGGCGACGAAGACGGGATGAGCACGTTGGGCTTCCAAGATCGGCCCGAGCTCGAGCGCGTGCTCGGCACGACGAGCATCACGATCGACATCGTCAGCGGCGATATCCTCGAGGCTGACATCTTTCTCAACGCGGCGTTTCCCTGGACGACGACGGACGGTGGTGAGCCGGGGAGGTTCGACGTGGAATCGATCGCGTTGCACGAGCTGGGGCACCTGGCCGGTCTGTCGCATTCCGCGCTCGGCGAGACCGAGCTCGCGGCCGGGGGCGGCCGACGGGTGCTGGCGGCCGGGGCGGTGATGTTTCCGATCGCGTTCTCGCCCGGGAACATCGAGGGACGAGCTCCGATGGCCGACGATATCGCGGGGCTATCCGATCTCTATCCCGCGAACGACTTTCGTACGCGCACGGGCAGCATCAGCGGGCGCGTCACGAAGAACGGCCGCGGTGTCTTTGGTGCGCACATCACCGCATTCAACTTACGCACGCGTCAGTTCGTCGGGGGATTCTCCTTATCGAACGATGGGCGCTTCGTGATCGCCGGCGTCGACGCGGGGCCGTGTGTCGTGCGCGTCGAGCCGCTCGATGATGGCGATCTAGATAGCTTCTTCGACGAAGCCGACCGGGTCGATATCGACTTCTTGACCACGGTCCACCCCAAGCTCGCCCACGTCGAGGCGGGCTTCGATACCGGGGAGATCGCGATCCCGGTGAGGTCGCGATGACGCGCCAGAACCAACGCTGGCTGGTCGTCGCGGGAATGCTGCTGTTGGCCCATACGGCCGGCGCCCAGCCGGCGGCACCCGAGCGGTCGCGTGATAATCGACCGCGCTCGGGAGGCCCTGCGCAGGTGAAGGGTCGAGGGGGG
>JBOGIN010000855.1:0-6244 GCA_050742275.1 Vicinamibacteraceae bacterium | reverse complement strand
GGTCAGGGGTCAGGGATCAGGGGTCAGTAGGGATCAGGCCTGACGCCTGCTGATCCCTGAGGTCTGACCCCTGACGCCTATTCTGCGAGCCACTCCAAGCTGAATCGTGCAAACGTCAGCCGCTCGTAAGGATTCTCCTCTCCGCGCTCGTAGAGCAGGCCGATCGTGCCGTCCGACAAGACGACGAGGCTCGAGTATGCCGCTGGTCCATCGTGGATGATCCGTGATACCGGCCACGTGCGACCCTCATCGTCACTGAGCCTGACGGTCATGCGCTCACGCTTCGCGCTGGCCGGATTCGCGAACAGCAACTGCGCTGGATCGCCGGCGTTGCCCGTCGAGAAGCGGAGCAGGCTCGCCTGTGCCGGCGGCTCGACGAGCGTTCGGTCGTGAGTCGGCTCGCTGAAGGTCAGGCCCTGGTCTCGGCTGAAGGCCACCGCTCTGAAGTTCTCAGGCTTCCGCGGATGGTTGCGCATGTTCAGCATCAACCGCCCGTCGACGAGCTCCACGACCTGGCTCTCGTTCGTGCCGGGAGCCGAATGACCGCCGAGCCGCCAGGTGGCACCGTGGTCGTCGCTGAAGAAGACGTGCGAGCGATGCGTGCCCGTGCCGGCCACGGCATGGTTGGCGGGAATAACGAGACGTCCGCTCCTGGTCTGGATACCCACGCCTGGGCCTGTCGCGTACCACGTCCACTCCGGACGCTTGACGCTCTTGGTGATCTCCGTGGGCGCCGACCAGGTGAGCCCATCGTCTCGACTGTGCATGACCCAGACGGTACGGCTCCCTTTGCCGGTACGCTCGATGATCTCCTCCTCGCTATCTTCACCCAGGTTCTGGGTCGTGAGAAGCGAGATCGTGCCGGTGCTTCGATCGACGACCGGACAGGGATTGCCGAACGTGTTCGGGCCGTTGTCACCAATCACCCGCATCGCCGACCAGGTGTCCCCGCCGTCCGTGCTCCGCTTGAGGACCAGGTCGATATCCCCGGCGTCGCCCCTCCCTTCGCGGCGCGCTTCGGCGAAGGCAAGCAGGGTGCCCTTCGCTGTGACGATGACCGACGGAATGCGATACGTATGATAGCCGTCGCGCCCGGCCACGTAGACATCCGTTTGCACGGGTGATCCGTCAGAGGCGACGATCGTCGTGCTCGCCAGCGCCAGACAGAAAATGAACCGGGTACCCTCTCGGACCAGAAAAGGTACCCGGTCCATTTTTCGCGTGAACACGGTAAGGCCGTCGAGGGCGGGACGTCGTGAGGGGATCAACAAGCTCGTGACGTAGCCGACAACCATACAGGTCGCTCCTCCAATCGCAGCGTACAGGAAGAAGTGCACAGTCGTGTGCCGCTGCACGAGATGCAGGACCAGCGCGCTGGCGGCAAGACCGATGAGCGCGCCGACGCCATGGGCCCGACGAGTGAAGATGCCGAGCGCGAACACGCCTGCGAGACCGCCGCCGAACAGCCCGATGGACTGAAGAACCAGATCCCACAGTGACTGAATGTTCCACGTCGCCATCATCAACGCGCTGGCAGTGCCTCCGACGCCCACCACCACCGTAAGGCGGCGCGCGAGGCGCATTCGTGCCGCCTCCGACGCATCCGCATGGAATCGCACGTAGAAGTCGGTCACGAGCGCGGCCGCGATGCTGTTCACGCTGCTGCTCAGCGTTGACATCGCCGCCGCAAACACGCCCGCCACGACAAGGCCGGAGACGCCCACGGGAAGCTGATGGCCGATGAACCAGGCAAAGGTGGCGTCGGTCGCCACCGCGGGATGCAGCAGCGACGGATGGGCTCGATAGAAGACGTAGAGCGCCGTTCCCACACCAAAGAACAGCAGCGACGTCGGCAGCGTGAGCAGACCAGCCGTCCACACGGCGCGCGCCGCTTGTCGTTCACTGGACGTGGTCAGGTACCGCTGGATAACGGCTTGATCTGCTGTGTACGGCACGAGATTCGCCAGGAGATTGCCAATCACCACCACCCACACCGACGCGATGGTGGCGCTCCAGCTCCAGGTGAACATGTGAAGCTTGCCGTTGTCCGCCGCGATTCGAACGACGCTCCCCAGCCCGCCTTCCACCTGTGCGACGATGAGCACGAGGCTCACGATCGCCGCGCCCAGCAGGGTGATCACCTGAAGGACATCGGTCCAGATGACCGCTCGCATCCCTCCCTGCAGGGTATACACCGTGCAGAGAAGACCCATCAGCACGATCGACAGGTAGATGTTGAGACCGGTGACCGCCTGCAGTGCGAGCGCTGGAAGAAAGAGCACGATAGCCATGCGCGCTGCCTGCAGGACGATGAAGGCAAGGCTGCCGGCGAGGCGAACCGCGAGACCGAAGCGCTGCTCGAGGTACTCGTACGCCGTCGTGATCTGCAGCCCGCGGAAGAACGGGAGGTAGAACCAGACAACCAGCGGTGCGATGGCGAGGATGCACAGGTTGGCCAGCAGGAAGACCAAGTCCTCCGCGTACGCCTTCGCAGGAATGGCGAGAAACGTGATGGCGCTGAGCTGTGTGCCGTAGATGCTCAGGCCTGCTGCCCACCAGGGCACGCGGCGTCCGCCGAGGAAGAAATCCTCGGTGGACTCGTTCTTCGTCGAGAAGTACTTGCCAATGAGGAGAAGCGGGAGGAAGTATGCGGCCAGCACGACATAGTCCAGCGTCGCGAACGAGCGGCTCATGGGCGTGAGCCGCCCCCGTAACGTTGCGGCCGATCGATGTCCCGGCCGGTCTCCGCCACCGGCGACCATGACGGTGTCTCCCACCCCGACGGCAAGCGTCGTCACCAGGCCGATCGGCATCGTCCCGGTTGTCGTCCAGGTGTCGGTAATGGTGTGATACGCGAGGACATCGCGGCTGAAGCCGGGATGGCGATCCTTGAGCTCCTCGATGCGCCTTGCCTGCGAGCCATCGTCACCGCCGAATACGAAGATGTGAGACTGGCCCAACGGTGCGGCGGGCGCGGCCACTACGGGGCGAGGGACATCGGCGAGCCGCTGCCAGCCGTCGTGTGGGCTCCACGAGTAGGCATCGCTCAGATACTGGCGCGACGGCGTGCCGCCCGGAGCGGGCTGTAGCGCGGCGCCGCTGATGACGTGTAGCCGCCCTTGTTGTGCGGTCACGACCGGCAGGATGCGGCCAGGCCCCGGAATCGGCGGCAGTGCGCGCCACACCGGTGCGGGAGACGAGAGATCGAGCGCCCATACCGAGGTGAGCGCTTCAGCGCCATCGGGGTGGCGCTGTCCACCGGCAACGAAGAACGTTCGTCCGATGACGGCGGCACCCGCCATGGCCATGGGCGACGGAAGGGACGGCAGCGCCTGTCGCTCGAGCCTGCCGCCGACCCATTCCAGCGTGAACGCCTCTGCGTAGTGACGTCGTTGGTCCAACCCGCCCGCGACGAGCATCCGGTTGCCCACCGTTGCGGTAGCCGCGTATGCCAACGGGTGCGGCAACCGATCCGCTGGGCGCCACCGTGTCGAGGTGGGCTCGAGCACGTAGACATCGTCGTGCCACACCTTGCTGCCGCCTTCGACGAGCGGCGTCGGGAAGTCGGTGCCGCCCGCGACAATCAGCGTGCCGTGGCTGGCGCCGACAGCGTGTCCTGCCAGGGCCCGCGGCAGTTCGGCGCTCCGTTCCCACGACACAGCGCTGGAGTTAGTCTTCGCGGGCGTTCCTTGCTCCGCGGCCGCCGGCACCGCCATCAGCGCGGCGAGCGCCAGAACGAACGGTGCGCTCGAGCAGGCGCGCGAGATCGTGGACTCGATTCCGAGCGCGCGGATCGCCGGCGAGGTTGATACTCTCGGTCGGGTCGTTGTCATGATCGTACAGCTCACGCGCCACGGTCTCGCGGCTATCGACGTCGCGCCACTCGGTGTAGCGGAAACGAGAGGTGCGAATGGAATAGCCCATGACGTCGGGCTGTTCCATGAAGTAAGGCCGCTGCCTGAAGTAGGGCGGCCGGGGGAACTGCGTGAGCGCAGCGGCGTGCAGCTCCTGATTGGGGTTGTCGAGCAGCGGGCGTAGGCTCATGCCCTCGAGCCCGTCCGGCCGGGGGAGATTGGCGAGATCGGCGAGCGTAGGATAGAGGTCCACCAGCTCGACGATGGCGTTGGTCTGGCGGCCGGCGGTCGTCTGACCCGGTGTGCTGATGATCAGCGGCACGCGGGCGTCACGCTCGAAGTTGGACGTCTTGGCCCACAGCCCATGCTCGCCGATGTGAAAGCCGTGATCGGACCAGAGCACGACAATCGTCCGGTCCCACAGGTCTTGCGCGTCGAGCTCGTCGAGCACTTTGCCAATCTGCGCGTCGACGAAACTAATCGCGGCGTAGTAGCCGTGCCGGAGGTGCCGCACCTGCGCCGGCGTAAGCCCGCCATCCTTGGGCATTCCTTGGTAGCCACGCAGCTCTCGGAAGTCGTGTAGAGCAATCGGGGGCACGCCTCTCGGTGGACTGGCCGGCAGCGGCGATGGGATTTGGTCCGGATCGAAGAGGTCCCAGTACTTCTGGGGTGCGTTGAACGGCAGATGAGGCTTCCAGAAGCCGACAGCGAGAAAGAACGGCTCGTCTTTGTGCGTCCGAAGTGCCTGGATGGCGGCCTGGGCGATGCGGCCATCGAAATAGGCCTCGTCCGGCACGTTGACGCGCTGCGTGGGCTCGCGTGGCCCATCGGCAGGTGTGTCTCGTGCCGCGCCGGGGGCGTACCAATCACTGAAGTGCGGCGCGTAGTGGTACGTCTGCGGCACGGACCAGGACGGGGGATCCGTTGCGATGCTCTCTTTGGCGCCCCAGTTGTGGAAGATCTTTCCTATCCCCTGCGTGAAGTAGCCGCGCGCCTTGAAGAGTTGCGGCAGCGTGACGACTTCCGGATGCGTATCACGAAAGTCCGTGCGCAAGTCCCAGACACGCAGCGTGTCCGGCCTCATGCCGGTCAGCAGCGAGGCCCGCGAAGGGTTGCAGACCGCTTGCTGAGCGTAGGCACGTCGAAAGAGCACGCCGCGCTTGGCGAGGCGATCGATGTTGGGCGTCCGCGCAACGGGCGAGCCGTACGCGCCCAGATCGGTGTTCATGTCGTCGACAGCGATGAACAGAACATTCGGCCGCTCCAACGGATCGGGCGCCTTCGCGGTCTGGAGGTGCGCCCGGTCTCCGGCGCAGAGCCACAGCCAGCCGAGGACGATCCATCCAGCGCGCGCTCTGGTGATCCGGCCAAAGATCGAGGTGGAGCGTTTAGGCATGTCATCGGCCTCGCTTGGGTGTGGCGGTGGGTCTCCCGCGGCGCGCGCCGCGGGTGCGTGCCGCCCCGGCATCGGTCAGGCGGCGAATTTCGACCTCGGACAAGCCATGCTGAAAGTGCCGGCGCAACGCGGTACGGATCGCCCGCGCGTCGTCTTGTCGAAGCGCGGAGACCAGGCTCTCGTGCGATTGCACGACATCTTCGAGGCGCTGGTGAGTCGCCCCACGGACGATGCTGGCAAAAGCGAAGAGCGGGACGACGAGCTGATCCAGCGTGCGATACAACGTGCGGTTGCCCGACCGCTCCCAGATGTAGCGATGGAACTCGAGGTCGGCTTGTGCCGCCTCGAAGTAGTCGTTGCCGGCGATGGCGGCCGTCAACGCCGCGAGCCGGCGGCGGAGCTCCGTGAAGTGCGCCGGCTCCATGCGTGCGGCGGCCTGTGCCAGCGCGCGCTCCTCGAGGATCGTCCTGATCTCGACACGCTCGGCGATGTCCTGGCGCGAGAGCTTGGTCACCTGCGTGCCCACGTTCGGCGTGCGGACGACGAGGCCGAGCCGCTCGAGCTGACCGAGCGCCTCTCGGATGGTGGCCTGGCTCACGTTGAGCTCCCGGGCGAGGTGGAGCTCGCGGAGCGGGTCGCCGGGCTGAACCTGTCCGGCGAAGATGGCGGTGCGGAGGGTCTCGAACACTTGGGTGCTCAACGACCCCGTCTTCAGCGGCTGAAGAGGTGAGGAAGGCATAGGCAGGTGCAGGTGCGAACGATATCCTTATCGTTATCGATAATATTCCCTTCGGTCAAGCCCTTCGACGATTCCTTCCGGGTCGCGAGCGCCCGCTATAATCTGTCTCGTGCCTATCTACGAGTACATCTGCCGAGCCTCTCGATGGCCGCGTGCGGTTGGCGGTGCGTGATACCGGCGCGGGCATTCCCGCGGAGCACCTGCCGCTCATCTTCGACCGCTTCTACAAGGTGGACATGGCGAGAGACCACACCT
>JBOGIN010000854.1:0-5999 GCA_050742275.1 Vicinamibacteraceae bacterium | reverse complement strand
ACGCAGGCGACGCTGTCGCGCGATATCAAGGATCTTGGTCTCGTCAAGCGCGCGTCTGACGGCGCCTACAAGCGTCCCGGGCCCAACCTCGTCGGCAGGCCTGACGCGGCGGAGGCGGCGTTGCGGCGGCATGTCCTGTCGTACCTGCGCCGCCTCGATCGCGTCGAGCAGCTCATCGTATTGCGGACGGATCCAGGGCAGGCGCAGGCACTGGCCATTGCGATCGACCAC
This sequence comes from Vicinamibacteraceae bacterium, assembly GCA_050742275.1. Taxonomy (GTDB): domain Bacteria; phylum Acidobacteriota; class Vicinamibacteria; order Vicinamibacterales; family Vicinamibacteraceae; genus WHTT01. Next base: position 5,768 of record JBOGIN010000854.1, on the reverse strand, counting down.
GCCGAGCTGCCGGAGGTCGTCGGCACTATTGCAGGCGACGACACGATCTTAATCATCGCCCGCGACGCCCGTCAGGCGGATCTCTGCGTTGCACGCCTGCAGCGGTGGGCTGCCGGCGGCTCGGTTTCGGAAGGGATAGGGTAACGCGGTGAACCGTATTCTGCTCGCGCACGACGGCGACTGGCCGACGCTCGTCGCGATCCCCTGGCTCGCGGATCGGCACGGCGCCGAGGTGGTGACCGTGACGCTCGACCTCGGTCAGCCTGCCAATCTGGTGGACGTGCGAGAGCAGGCGTTGGCGGCGGGCGCCGTACGCGCGCACGTGATCGACGCCCGCGAGCGACTGGCGGAGCACCTGGTGCTGCCGGCGCTTCGTGCGGGCGCGATCTGTCTCGACAAGGAGGATCCGCTCGTCAGGCCGCTCGCATCACCGCTCGTTGCGTGGCACGTCGCGGACGTGGCGGCCATGGAACAAGCCTCGGCAATCGCGCATGGCGGCACGGCCGAGCGGTTGCCACGGCTGCTCACCTCGCGCACGGCGACGCCGGTGCTGCCGTCGCTCGCCGACGCCATGTCGCGCGAGGATCGGGCGCGCGCCGCCGCTCCGCTTGGCCTGGCAGGCGCCGGTGAGGCCGAATGGCCGAGGGGGGCGCCAACGTTGTGGGGGCGGCCCGTGGTGAAGAGCGGTGGAGCTGGTCGAGCAGCGCGTTCCAACGCGGACGCGGCACGCGAGGTCGACCCCGCGCCGGCCGCAGGGGTGGAGACCGCGCCGACCGAGCGTGCTGTCGTGGAGATCACCGTGCAGAACGGCGTGCCGGCTGCCGTCAATGGTGTGTCGATGGGATTCCTCGAGCTCATTGGAAGCCTCGAGGTCATCCTCGGTGGCACGGCCCCCAACGCGTTCGGCTGGCATGCACCGGCCGCCAAGATCCTCAGCCGCGCGTTTCTGGCGCTCGAGTCGCTCTGCTTGTCGCCGCGCCTGCTCGAGTTGCGACGGCAGCTCGCGCAGGCGTATGTCGATGTGCTGCGTGATGGTGACTGGTTCTCGCCGGAGCGAGAGGCAATCGATGCCTTCACCGCGCGTTCGCTTACCACCGTCAGCGGCTCGCTGCGCTTCGAGCTGGCGAACGGCGACCTCCTGCTCCAGGAGGCGCGTCCGCGGGTGGTGGGCGCCGGTGAAGAGTCGCGCGCGGAGATCGCTCGTGCTCTCACGCGCTCGACCACGTAGCGCAGGCCTGCAGACCTGCCCTGCATAAAGTAGAGAGCTTTCTATGCCAACACTCTGGTCTGGACGGTTTGCCGGCGAGCCTGACACGGCGGTGCTCGAATGGGGCGCTTCGTTTGGCTTCGACCGCCGCCTGTTCGAAGACGACGTGCGCGGCAGCCTCGCGTGGGCCGAGGAGCTTGCGCGCGTCGACGTGCTGAGCGCCGAAGAGCACCAGGCCATTGACGAGGCGCTTCGGGCAGTGCTGGCGGATGGCCAGCGCGACGCCTTGTTTGTCAGCGGAGCAGACGAAGACGTGCACTCGTTCGTGGAGCGGCAGCTCGTCGCGCGCGTCGGCGAGCGTGGCAAGCGCCTGCACACCGGCCGATCCCGGAATGAGCAGGTCGCGCTGGATCTGCGGATGTACGTCAAGCGCAGGATTCCTGTCGTCCAGGACGCGCTGCGCGCGTTGGTGGCGAGTCTTGCGGACCGCGCGGAGGAGGCGGGTGGGGCGATCATGCCGGCCTACACACACCTCCGCCGCGCGCAGCCGATTCTCGAAGCGCACTACTGGCTCGCGCACGGCGCGGCGTTGCGCCGCGCTTGTTCCAGATTCAATGGCGCGCGAGACGAGGCGGATGCCATGCCCTTGGGCTCCGGCGCGGTGGCGGGCAACTCGTACGGCGTCGATCCCGGACGCTTGGCCTCGCGTCTCGGCTTCTCACGCGTTGTCGCCAACAGCGTGGATGCCACGGCCGACCGGGACTTCGTCGCGGCCTTTCTGCATGCCGGCGCGCTTGCAATGCTGCACGTGAGCCGGCTTGCCGAGGACGTGATTCTCTTCAGCTCCGAGGAGTTCGGGTTCTTCGATCTCGACGACCGCATTTGCACCGGCAGCAGCCTCATGCCGCAAAAGAAGAACCCTGACCCGATGGAGCTGGCGCGTGGCAAGGCGGGCCGCGTGATTGGCCGGCTCGCCGGCTGGCTCACGACGATGAAGGGGCTGCCGTCCGGCTACAACAAGGACTTGCAGGAGGACAAGGAAGCGCTCTTCGACGCCGAGGACACGCTGCTCGGGTGCCTGCTCGCGGCGCGTGCGGTGGTCTCGACGCTTCGTGTCAACCGCCAGGTCACGAGCAGGGCAGCGTCCGGGCTCCTGCTCGCGACCGACGTGGCGGACTATCTCGTCAAGAAGGGCATGCCGTTTCGCGAGGCGCACGAGACGGTGGGCAGCATGGTGCGCGAGCTGGTGGCCGCCGGCCGCAGCTTCGAGACGCTCCACGTCGACGAGTGGCGGCGCTTCAGCGCGTTGTTCGACGCCGACATCGAGCAGGTCGTCGCGCCGGAGGCCTCGATTGCCGCCCGCACGACGCCGCAATCGACCGCGCCCCGAGCGGTTGCCGCTCAGCTAGCCGACCTGCGCGCGTGGCTTGCCAACCAGCCGTGAGGCTTTGCCCCTTGATATTCCCGAAGCCTCACGGCCGGTCGCCAGTGCTGGTTTTGGCGCGCTCCGCGCGCCGGACCGCCCTGGCGGTCACACAATGAGGATAAAATCCACGTCGCGGGCCGCATGGCGGTCCAAGCGATGCCGCATTAGCATACGGCTCCCACCCCCACCGGTCCGCCTTCGCGTCTACGGCGGATGAGGAGGCTACAGTAAATGCGTCGAGTCCTTATGTCGAGCGTGGCCCTGGTAGTCGTGTGGGTCGCCGGCATCCTTGCCGGTCAAGACGCAGGCGGCACCAAGTACCCCGAGGCATTCTTCTCGGCGCTCGAATGGCGAAACGTCGGACCCAATCGCGGTGGCCGCTCGACCGCCGTCGCGGGGAGCTCCCGCGGGCTCGAGTACTACTTCGGCGCCACGGGAGGCGGGCTCTGGAAGACCGTTGATGGCGGCGTGACCTGGAGCGCCGTGTCCGACGACGCCTTCGAGTCGTCGTCGGTCGGCGCTGTCGCCATCGCTCCCTCCAACCCCGACATCGTCTACGTCGGCATGGGCGAGACACAGTTGCGCGGCAACATCATTCAAGGCGACGGTGTCTACAAGTCCACCGATGCCGGCAAGACCTGGACGCACGTCGGACTCGAGAAGACGATGGCGGTGTCGCGCATTCGCGTGCACCCGACCGACCCGGAGGTCGTTTACGTCGCGGCGCTCGGCGATCCGTACAGTGCAACACCCGATCGAGGCGTCTACCGATCGAGCGATGGCGGGACGACATGGGACAAGATCCTCTTCCGCGATGGCAAGAGCGGCGCCGTCGATCTCGCGCTCGATCCCCAGGACCCCAACGTCCTCTACGCCGCGTTGTGGGAGGTGTTCCGCACACCGCACTCGCTTTCCAGCGGTGGACCTGGCAGCGGTGTGTTCAAGTCGACGGACGAGGGTGCGACCTGGACCGAGCTCACCCGGAACCCTGGCTTGCCCAAGGGCATCATCGGCAAGATTGGCGTGTCGATCTCTGGTGCCGACACGAACCGCGTCTACGCAATCGTGGAGGCGGAGGATGGCGGCGTGTTCACGTCGGACGACGCGGGCGACACCTGGACACTGGTGAGCGACGATCGGAGGCTGCGGCAGCGCGCCTTCTACTACATGCGCATCTACGCCGATCCCAAGGCGAAAGACACCGTCTACGTGCTCAACACCGGCTTCTACCGGTCGACCAACGGGGGCAAGACCTACGAGACGATTCGCGTGCCGCACGGCGACAACCACGATCTCTGGATTGCGCCGGATGATCCGATGCGCATGATCAACGCGAACGACGGCGGGGCGAACGTGTCGTTCACCGGCGGTAAGAGCTGGACGGAGCAAGACTTCCCGACAGCACAGTTCTACAACGCGTTCGTGACGAGCGATGATCCCTATCACATCTGCGGGGCGCAGCAGGACAACTCGACGGCGTGCGTGTCGAGCGCGCCGGCAGGGGGCGGCCCCGGCGGAAGCGGTGGTGGCGTGGCCGCGCTCTATCCCGTCGGCGGGTGCGAGAGCGGGTACATCGCGCAGTCACCGAAGGATCCGGACATCTTCTTCGCCGGCTGCTACGGCGGCACGATGACGCGCTACGATCGGCGCAGTCGTCTCTCACGCGCGGTGACGGTATGGCCGGACAATCCGATGGGGCACAGCTCGGGCGAGACCGCCGAGCGATTCCAGTGGACGTATCCGATCCTGTTCTCGCCGTTCGACCCCGACGTGCTCTACACGGGGTCGCAGCATCTCTGGCGGAGCGCAGACGAGGGACAGAGCTGGGAGCGCATCAGCCCGGATCTCACACGCCACGATCCGTCGACGATGACGCCCTCGGGCGGGCCAATTACGCTCGACCAAACCGGTGTTGAAACATACGCCACGATCTTCACCATCGCGCCTTCCAAGCATGAGGCAAACGTGATCTGGGTCGGCTCGGACGATGGTCTCGTGCACATCACCCGTGACGGCGCCAAGCGGTGGCAGAAGATCACGCCGCCCGACCTGCCTGAGTTCGCGCGGATCAGCCTCATCGAAGCGTCGCCGCACAAGGCGGGCACCGCGTACCTCGCGGCCAATCGGTATCAGCGCGCCGACCGGGCGCCGTACGTCTACAAGACGGACGACTACGGACAGACGTGGACCAAGATTGTCGGTGGCTTGCCGCCCGATGATTTCGCACGTGCGATCCGCGAGGACATCGAGCGTCCAGGCTTGCTCTATCTCGGCACCGAGCACGGTATCTATGTCTCGTTCGACGACGGTGGGACGTGGCAGGGGCTACGTCTGAAGCTGCCCGCAACGCCAGTGCACGGCGTCGTCTCGACCGCGCAGGACCTCGTGATCGGCACGCATGGCCGGTCGTTCTACGTGCTCGACGACATCGAGGTGCTGCGGCAACTCCGACCCGAGCTGGCGACGAGCAGCTTTCATGTCTTTACGCCGGCCGAGGCGATCCGGCGAGTCGACACCGGCGTGGCCATCGACTACTACCTCGCAGAGGACGCGAACGAAGTCACCGTGGAGGTCCTCGACAAGAGTGGTCAGGCGATCCGTCACTACGGTAGTAAGTCGAAGAAGACAGAGAAGACAGAGAAGACCGACACGGATCCAGGAAGCCGGAAACCGGAAACCGGAACCGCGGAACGGTCGGGCGGCTTGGGGCAGGCGGATGCAGGGCCGACCTCCAGGGCGGGCGACCCCGAAGAAGGCGACAAGAAGAAACAGGAGAAAGAGGAAGCGGAACGAGAAGAAGACGAGGACGATGAAGACGAGGAGGTTCTCGCCGGAACGGAGGCGGGCGTGAACCGCCTCACGTGGGACATGCGGTATGAGGGCGCACGTGAGTTCGAAGGTCTCATCATGTGGGCGGGAAGCGTGCGCGGCCCCCTCGCGCTTCCGGGCACGTATCGGGTGCGCGTCACCGCAGACGGCCAGACGACGGAGGCCTCCTTCTCCCTCGCGGCAGACCCACGCTCGAGCGCGACGGCGGCCGATCTGACGGCGCAATTCGAGCTGGCGCGCCGGATCAACGCGCGAGTGAGCGACGCGCACGATGCCGTGGTCACGATCCGGCACGTCACGGCGCAG